>JAYYHK010000051.1:0-4578 GCA_036148495.1 Thermoplasmatota archaeon
TACCAAGCCTGTTGGAATGCAGTAGATTATGCTACAAAAAAATCAGGTGCGAAAACAACCGTTGTCACTTTACCTTTCCCAATTACAAGCCCTGAAGAAATAATCAAAAGTATTTTGAATTCAGTTACAAAAAATACTAAGCTAGCATTGATTGATACCGTAACAAGCCCTACGGGGATTAGGCTTCCATTTGAAATAATAGTCAAAGAACTTCAGTCCAGGGGAGTCGATGTACTCTTGGACGCAGCCCACGGTCCAGGAATAGTTCCTTTAGATTTGAATAAATTGCAAGCAGCTTATGTCACAGGCAATGCTCACAAGTGGTTGTGTACTCCAAAGGGATCAGCATTTCTTTACATCAGAGAAGATAGAAGGACCTTAATTCGTCCCTTATCAATTAGTCATGGTGCATCAGTAGATGGTAACATAAATGAAAAAATACGGCTAGAATTTGATTGGACTGGTACACAAGATCCAACTCCTTGGCTATGCATTCCGAAAAGCATAGAATTTGTTGGCAGTTTATCAGATAAAGGATGGGAAGGCATAATGAATCATAATACAAATTTAGCAATTTCCGCTCGAAATACTATTCTTGAGGTCTTACAAACTCCGAAATTATGTCCAGACTCCATGATTGTTGGATTATCTGCAGTTTTGTTACCTAATGATAATGTACCTTTAACTTCAGCCTTGGAAGCAGATCCTTTTCACACACTTCTCTATGAAAAATATAATATTCAAGTTCCAGTATTTGCTTGGCCACACCACAATAGACGTTATCTTCGTACAGCATCTTTCCTTTATAATTCATTAGAAGAATACCAATATTTAGCAGAAGTATTAGAAAAAGAAATTTGACCGGATATTTTTAAAACAGGCAAATGTGCGCTAGAATATCTATGTCCTCTGATGACGAAACATTTGACGATTTGCCAGTAGAAGAATTATCAGAGGAAGAAGCTCCAGAAGAAGAGTTAGCTGAAGAAGAAATAGATCCAGATGCCCCTCTTCGTCAACCTATAGTTGCAGTTTTAGGTCATGTAGATCACGGAAAAACGTCTTTACTTGATTATGTAAGAGGAACCACCGTTGTCAAAAGAGAAGCTGGAGCCATAACTCAACATATTGGTGCCACAGAAGTGCCATTTGATACAGTTTCAAAAATATGCGGTCCATTATTGAAGGAGGGAACCACAAATTTACCAGGCTTATTATTCATAGATACTCCAGGACATCACTCATTTTCTACATTAAGGTCTAGAGGAGGAGCTTTAGCAGATATTGCAGTATTGGTAGTAGACATTACTGAAGGATTTAAACCGCAAACAATAGAATCAATTAACATATTGAAACAGCATAAAACTCCATTTATTTTAGCTTTGAATAAAGTAGATAAATTGCCAGGTTGGAGAACAAATAAAGGTTCATTTTTAGCTAATAAAGCAAATCAGAGCCAGATGGCACAACAAACTTTCCAAACTAGAATGTATGAAATTATTGGAGAACTAGGAAACCATGGATTTGATTCAGCATTGTTTACAGATATTCAAGATTTCCAGAAAACAATTGCATTAATTCCGACTTCTGTGAAGGATACTGGAGAAGGCGTCCCCGAGTTATTCATGATTTTGATGGGATTAGCTCAAAAATACTTACGGGGAAGATTATTGTTAGATGAAGGTTCTTCAGAAGGGACAGTTCTTGAAATTAAAGAAGAGAAGGGACTTGGTAAAACATTAGGAGTAATAATTTACAATGGAATTCTGAAAGCTAGTGATACACTAATAATTGGCGCACAACCGGAGCCGATTGTTACCAGAGTTCGTTCATTACTAAGACCTAAGGCATTAGATGAAATTAGAGATCCACGACAACAATTTGATTCAGTAAAAGTAATTGGTGCAGCAGCAGGATTGAAAGTAGTAGCTCCAGACATAGAAGGAGTTGTAGCAGGCGCTCCTTTCTACAGTGCATCATCAGAGGAAGAAATTGACAATGCATTAGATAAGTTAACAGATTCGATGAAATCAAATGTAAAATGTACAGATGAAGGAGTAGTTATCCGTGCAGATGCAATAGGATCATTAGAAGCTTTAGCATATGAATTATCAGCAGTAAATATACCAATTGTAAAAGCAGTAGTTGGAGATGTGTCTAGGCGAGATGTAGTGACAGCAGATCCATCGGACGAAGAATATCGGGCAATTTTAGCATTTAATGTAAAAGTTCATCCAGATGCTAAATCTGAACTCCATGAGACAGGAGTGAAGATTTTTGAATCAGATATTGTTTACAGATTACTGGAGGATTATCAAGAATGGAGAGGCCAAATTAAGGATAAACAGGCACAACATTTGAGAGAAGATTTTGCACATCCAGGTAAGTTTGAAATTCTTGAAGGTCATACATTTAGAACACGAGATCCCGCAGTAGTTGGAGTTAGAGTTCTTGGAGGAAGAATTGCCCTCAATCAGGCAGTTCTACGAAATGACAATTCAGTAGTAGGACATATACGTTCTTTGAGATCAGGAGATCAAGTTTTGAAAGAAGCCCTTCAAGGAGATGAAGTTGCTATAGCAATTAGTGAAGTTACAGTAGGTCGTCAAATATCTGAAGGAGATGTTCTTTACATTGAAATGGATGAAAGAGCAATTCTAACAATAAGAGAAGCAGGAGTAAAGCTTGATCCAATTGAAGAAGATATAATCACTGAAATGCAAAAAATTAAGAAGAAAGACCAACCTTTTTGGGCACGTTAACTAATTATTTTGAAGAATTAAACCACGGAATCAATATCGACGTATTATCTTTGTATTTTAGATATTCAGGGTCATTTCCATACTTCTTGTCAGCAGATGCTTCAAGGAAAGGTAGTCCGCTTACAAAAACTAATAGAAATGTCGTCCAAAGAGGGCCAATAATAGTCCATAATGGTGCACCATATGTAAAACAGAATATGAAGATACCAAACCAAAGGACAATGTTTCCAAAGTAATTAGGATGCCTACTGTACTTCCAAAGACCAGCCGTACACCATTTATCTCCATATAATTTATGATTAAATTTAGTGTAATCAGCCCAAGCCTCCGTGGTAAATCCAATGATAAACATGATAGTACCAATTGCAGCAATAATGGTTAATTCGGTTGGAGCCTCTAAACTATTAAAATAAATCAAAGGCAATGAAGTTAGAAATACCCAGAGTATTTGGTAAACCCAAAATCCCAAAAAACTCCAAAACTTGGATCTCATCTCGTCAAATCGATTATCTTCACCCCAAACAATAATTCGATAGGATAAGTAAATTCCAAGTCTTAAAGACCATAAAATGACCATTAGTGAACCAAGTATTTTAGGATACGAATAGTCTTCTCCTAGCCATAAGGTAATAATTGCTAAAACTAGGAAATTAGAAGTTCCTGCGAAATCTGTGACTTTATCTATTTGCAGCTTGTAAGCTATTGCAAAAAAGCTTAATTGCATACAAACTGTAATTAACAGTGAAACTAGAATAAAATTTTCGTCGTTTTCTATAAAATTAACCATCTCGAGGTTTGGCCTCGTTAACCTTCAATTCGCGGCCTTCGGCTTCGTGACCGTTCAAGGCTTCAATTGCAGCTGCAGCATCGTCAGAACTTGCCATTTCGACAAATCCAAAGCCGCGGCTTCTACCACTCATGCGATCTACGATAACTTTCGCATCAGATACTTCTCCGTGCTCTTCAAAAAGCTCTCTTAGTGTGTCGTCTTTGAAAGACCATGGCAAGTTTCCTACATAGATATTATTACTCATTTCTTAAATCCTGTCTTGTTATATCAAGACGACCTTCCAGAAAGAACTCCATTTAAGGATTATCGCTTAAAATTCGTTACCTAATTCTCTTCGGGTTTGTCCAGGATCTATAAAGGGTAAAACAAACGCGATAAGAAGCTGGCAACTTCCTCCAATCATAATGGTAGTAGTGTATGTGAAATTCTCCTCAAAATATCCTGCCATCTTTAATCCAAATAAAGCTCCGAAATTCAAAAGTGCCATATATAATGTAAACTGAGTAGCTCCAACCTTTGGCCATGTAACATTCATGAATAAGGAAATTAGAGAGATTCCCATGGCAGCTCCGAAGAAAGGATATATGACAATTAACCAAGTCATGACAGTTCTATTCTGCCATAAATCTTCAGCTAGTGCAATAGTAAATATTGACAATCCCGTTAAAACAGCAAATAAACTTGCGATACGTCTTGCACCAAATTTATCAGCGATAAGCCCACCAATGATTGTTCCGGCTATTCCAGCAGTTACAGCCCATCCTCCTGTAACAGCGATATATTCAGCATCACTCCATCCTAGTTGTTGAATGAAAAGGACATTTAGAACAGGAATCAAAAATTCCCAGAAGTATGTAAGCATAGCTAGTAGCATTCCAATAAGTGGAGCTCTAAGAGACAAGGCTTTGACAATATCACTTTTTTGAGGAGCTAAGTCAAATGCTTGTTGGCCAACAGTGTTATTTCTTAGGAAATAGAAATAGGCAGCACCACAAACGGCTGTAAGTAATAGAACCGTCATGTTTC
>JAYYHK010000052.1:0-2585 GCA_036148495.1 Thermoplasmatota archaeon
TGGTATCTGTACGTAATTCCTATGGATGATGACACTATTAAAATTATGAATTGTTGTTCAAAACCTTATGCCAAACAAGTCAGGAAACTGTTGTACAAAGCAGTTGAAGAGCGTGAGATTTTGAAGAATATTGTTGATGGGGCAAAGCCAACAGGCACGGTTGGAGGTCAGGGAGGTGTAGATTTCCCCAAAACAGCTATCAAAGATGGAGTATACCATACAGGAGAAGCCGCCGGTTTTCAGGATCCTTGGAGAGGCTTTGGAATGAACTATGCGATAGAGTCAGGGGCGCTTGCACAGAGAGCTATTTCAGATTCCTTAGACTATGATAAGCTATGGAAAAAGCAGTTCCACCAAAGGAAAAAAGCAGATATTGCTAGAAGAGGTATTTTTGCATTACTTGGCAATAGAGCGTTTGAATATGGTATGAGAAAAGTTAAAGATGGTGACGAAGTAGATTGGGAGGAAATCAACCCAAGTGGTTGGAAAAAATCTTTAATTTATAATACATTTTATTCGATGGAGATGGCTAAGAAAACACTCTGGGATTCTTGGTAATGGATCTTACAGGTTTCGCGTCTTATATCTTATCAGGTTTTACATTATTTGCAGGAATTGTTATATTTTTTGGAGAGAACGAGTACATAGTTCCAGCATCAGGACGTTCTCTTAGGCTACCTTGTTCTTTTCTCTTTTGGTTCCTAGCTTTAATTTTCTGGGCTATGGCAGTTAAAGTTGAAGATGACGATACTATCATATAATCAATTCTTTAATCTAAAACATGTCGGATTTTGGTGTTATTCGTAATTATTATTCTCAGATGCCCGAGAAGATAGAGCAAGCTAGGAAGATATTAGGAAGGCCGATAACCTTAACTGAAAAAATTCTTTTTAGTCACTTAGTTGAAATTAAGGAAGAGCCAAAGAGGACAAAATCGTATGTTGAATTACAGCCAGATAGAGTTGCAATGCAAGATGCTACAGCTCAGATGGCATTACTTCAGTTTGCTCTAACAGGTCGTTCGGAAGTGGCAGTCCCTTCAACAGTTCATTGTGACCATTTAATTCAAGCTAGAGTTGGTAAAGATAAAGACTTGGAGTACGCCAACGAAGTTAGCTCAGAAGTTTTTTCATTTCTCAAATCAGCTTCTGCAAAATATGGTTTAGGATTTTGGAAGCCAGGTGCTGGAATCATTCATCAAGTAGTTTTGGAAAATTATGCATTTCCTGGAGGAATGATGATAGGTACTGATTCTCATACTCCGAATGCAGGAGGCTTGGGTATGGTTGCAATTGGCGTAGGTGGTGCAGATGCAATGGAAGTCATGGCTGGTTTGCCTTTTACTATAAAATGGCCAGGAATCATTGGAGTTCATTTAACCGGAGAATTATCTGGCTGGGCTTCAGCTAAAGACGTTATTTTGAAAGTTTGTGAGGAGTTAACAGTTAAAGGAGGAACAGGACATATTGTAGAATATTTCGGTCCAGGCGCCTCAACAATCTCTTCAACTGGTAAAGGTACAATTTGTAATATGGGTGCTGAGGTCGGAGCTACAACTTCACTTTTCCCTTATGATAGTTCTATGGATGATTATCTTAGAGCAACAAATAGATCAGAGGTTGCAGATATGGCTAAGGACTTTTCTGAATATCTAGTTCCAGATGCAGAAGTTGAGTCCAATCCTGCTCAGTACTATGACAGAATTATTGAAATTAATTTATCAGAATTAGTTCCGGCAATAGTTGGACCGCATACTCCAGATTTAGCAAGACCAGTGTCTGAATTAGGAGACGAAGCCAGAGAGAACGGTTGGCCTACAGACATTCAAGCAGCTTTGATTGGCTCTTGTACTAATTCTTCCTATGAAGATATGGAGAGGGCATCTTCAATTGCACAACAGGCTAGAAACGCAGGTTTGAAATCAAAAGTTCAGTTTATGGTTACACCAGGTTCAGACACCATTGATAACACAATCAGGAGAGATGGTCAAATGCAAATATTTGATGATATTGGAGGAACTGTATTAGCAAATGCGTGCGGACCATGTATCGGTCAATGGAAAAGAGACGATATTGATAGTGGAGATGTGAACTCTATTGTTTCCTCCTATAATCGTAATTTCAGCGGCAGAAATGATGGCAATCATCAAACATTATCTTTCCTAACAAGTCCAGAAATAGTTACAGCCATGGCAATAGCAGGTAGTCTCGATTTCAATCCTATTACTGATAAATTAGTAGCTGAAGACGGTAGTGAGTTTTTACTTGATCCACCCACGGGAGATGAATTACCAGAAAATGGTTTTGAATTTAACTTGGAAGGTTTTATTTCACCTTCTGAAGACTCAAGTTCGGTTGATTTAGAGGTGTCTACTGAAAGTAGAAGATTACAATTGTTGGAGCCATTTGTAGCAACCACTAAGAAAGATTTGGAAGATTTACCAATTTTAGTTAAAGTCAAGGGTAAGTGTACCACAGATCACATTTCTCCAGCAGGAATTTGGTTACAATTTAGAGGTCACTTAGATAATATTTCAGACAATTGTTACATTGGAGCGCATAATTCATTCACAGAAGAGCAAGGTA
>JAYYHK010000053.1:0-8402 GCA_036148495.1 Thermoplasmatota archaeon
TGTCCCACCAGCGCCACAACAACCTCCTGCAGCTACCCCACCAGCTCCAGAACCAGCCTTACTAACAATAACAGTTCCAGCTGGGGCTCAGCCAGGCCAACAAATACAAATTAAAGCTCCAGACGGAAGAGTCGTTGCTGTAACTATTCCTGCAGGCTTGCAAGAAGGTTCTCAATTTCAAGTAAAAGTATAGGTTTAACGACGTAACTGCCGTTTTTCTTATATAGACCATTTTAGGTGATAACGAACCCTGACCAGTACATTACTGTAACCAGGACCCGCTTATGCGGTTGCAACAACTTCGGCGAACTCCGGATTATGTGATGGAATATTTCCGTTGTTGCAGACACATTATGGAGATGATAATACCCTTACGTTAGGCTATCATCTGACATTCGAAATCGAAAGCGAAACTAGTGCAGTCAATCCGACAATTCTAGTAAAAAATTAATATACTCATAGTGTGCTTTGAAAGGAAAAACTTCGGTTGATCCTGCCGAAGGCTACTGCTATTGGAGTTCGATTAAGCCATGCGAGTCTAAGGGGTACTTGTACCCCTGGCATAATGCTCAGTAACACGTGGATAATCTACCCTTAGGTGGGGCATAAACCCGGGAAACTGGGGCTAATTCCCCATAGATACAGAACGCTGGAATGCCTCTGTATTCAAAGCTCCGGCGCCTAAGGATGAGTCTGCGACCTATCAGGTAGTAGTCAGGGTCACGACCTGACTAGCCAACGACGGGTACGGGGTGTGAGAGCACTTGCCCGGAGATGGTTTCTGAGACACGAAACCAGGCCCTACGGGGCGCAGCAGGCGCGAAAACTTCGCAATGCGGGAAACCGTGACGAGGGAACTCCAAGTGTCTATGCAATGCATAGACTGTTTTTCAGCCTAAATAGCTGTTAGAGTAAGGGGTGGGTAAGACCGGTGCCAGCCGCCGCGGTAACACCGGCACCCCGAGTGGTAGCCACTATTATTGGGCCTAAAGCGTTCGTAGCCGGTTTAGTAAATTCTTGGGTAAATCGTACAGCTTAACTGTGCGGATTCCGGGGACACTACTAGACTTGAGACCGGGAGAGATTAGAGGTACTTGCAGGGGAGCGGTGAAATGTTGTAATCCTGCAGGGACCACCAGTGGCGAAGGCGTCTAATCATAACGGCTCTGACGGTGAGGAACGAAACCCTGGGGCGCAAACGGGATTAGATACCCCGGTAGTCCAGGGCGTAAACGCTGCTGACTTGGTGTTGGAGATCCTACGAGGGTGTCCAGTGCTGGCGCGAAGGTATTAAGTCAGCCGCCTGGGGAGTACGGTCGCAAGACTGAAACTTAAAGGAATTGGCGGGGGAGCACTGCAACGTGTGGAGCGTGCGGTTTAATTGGATTCAACGCCGGAAAACTCACCGGGGGCGACGGTTACATGAAGGCCAAGCTGATGACTTTGCCTGATTTTCCGAGAGGTGGTGCATGGCCGCCGTCAGTTCGTACCGTAAGGCGTTCTGTTAAGTCAGATAACGAACGAGACCTCCGTCACCATTTGCTATCTTCTTCTCCGGAAGGAGAGCACTATGGTGGTACCGCCGCTGTTAAAGCGGAGGAAGGAGGGGGCAACGGTAGGTCAGTATGCCCCGAATCTCCCGGGCTACACGCGCGCTACAAAGGGCAGGACAATGGGCTTCGACACCGAAAGGTGAAGGCAATCCTGAAACCTGCTCGTAATTCGGATTGAGGGCTGCAATTCGCCCTCATGAAGCTGGAATACGTAGTAATCGCGGGTCAACATCCCGCGGTGAATATGCCCCTGCTCCTTGCACACACCGCCCGTCAAACCACCTTAGTTGGGTCTGGACGAGGGTTTGTCTTCTGACACGCTCGAATCTGGGTTCAGCGAGGAGGGTTAAGTCGTAACAAGGTATCCGTAGGGGAACCTGCGGATGGATCACCTCCTAAGATTTAGGGTTGGCTGCCTAGCGCTAAATTGATTTCGAATGTCTACTCCATATTTTTTACTAGCTCTTCCGAAGCAATATCATAAAAAGGTAGCTTGGTAGACTATTCTGTGAGCTCAGAATCTCTTGAGAAATACGAATTTAAGCAATCTCTTGAAAGAATTAAAAATTACAAGGGACATGCTACCGAGTTAGTAAGTCTCTATATTCCGCCAGAAAGGAAGATATATGATGTACAATCTTATTTGCGGAACGAGTCATCACAATCTGCTAACATTAAGTCTAAAACTACTAGAAAAAATGTAAGCGCAGCTATAGAATCAATTACTTCTAGATTAAAACTTTTCAAAGAATTACCGGAAAATGGTGTAGTTTTCTTTGTTGGTCATGTTTCTAAAGGTGGAAATCAAACAACAATGATTCAAGAAGTTGTGGTCCCTCCTGAACCTTTACCTACTTTCATGTATAGATGTGACTCCAGTTTTTTCCTTGAACCGTTAGAAGGTCTAGGTGAGGTAAAAACTCAGTTTGGTTTAATTGTAATTGACCGTTCAGAGGCCGCGCTTGGAATTTTGAGAGGGGCTAATATCAAAACATTGAAACATATGTATTCACAAGTTCCTTCTAAACACGGAAAAGGAGGACAATCTAAGCAAAGATTTGAGCGTCTTATTGAGGAAGCTGCACATGAATGGTACAAAAAAGTGGCTCATTCAGCAACTGAATGTTTCCTTGGAAATAATGTTGAAGGCATTCTAATTGGTGGACCTGGTGCCACAAAGGATTATTTTATCAAAAGAGAATACCTTAATCACGAGCTTCAAAAAATAGTCATTGATTCCTTTGATACAGGGTACACTGATGAGACAGGATTAAGAGAAATTGTTGAGAGAGGATCTAACCGCTTGTCTGAAGTCCAACTAGTTAAAGAAAAAAATATAATGAATCGATTTATGAAAGAGGTATTGTCAACGAAAGGTAATTTGGCTACATATGGATTAAAGCAGATTGAAATGGCTTTAGAGATGGGAGCCGTGGATCACCTATTAATATCCGAAGGATTTGAGAAGATGCCTAATGTAGAACCAGGAACTGTAAAGAGACTAGGTGATATTGCAGAGAAAAGTAAAGCTACAGTAACTATTATATCTACAGATAGTGAGGAAGGAATATCTTTACAGAAGGCTTTTGGTGGCCTAGCTGCAATGTTAAGATATCCAATAAGTTAAACATGTTGCACACTCGAAAATGCGGAGAAATAGCAGATAAAGATTTTGGCACTGAACAAACTCTTTGTGGTTGGTTACAGGATACCAGAAATTTAGGAGGAATTGCCTTTTTACAGCTAAGAGATATAACTGGAATAATTCAGCTAACCCTTCTGAAAAAAAAGTTAGGTGATAATTTCAAAAAATGGGTCAACATAAACCGCGAATCTGTTATCCAAGTAACTGGAATAGTTAAAGAAAATAAAGAAGCACCAGGGGGTGTTGAAATGCTACCGGAAAAATTAGAGGTATTAAATTTGGCAGATACTCCACTTCCTTTAGGTGTAATTGATAAAATTGATAGTGAAATTGAGACCCGATTAAATGCAAGGTATCTTGATCTTAGAAAGAAAGAAATAGCTGCAAATTTCCGAATTAGAGCAGCAGTTTCTGGTGCTGTGCATGAACACCTTAGGAAAGAAAAATTTTTAGAGGTTCAAACACCTAAGATTATTGCATCAGCCACTGAAGGTGGAACGTCATTATTTGAAATGAAATACTTTGATAAAACTGCTTATCTAGCACAGTCACCTCAGCTTTACAAACAAATGCTAATGGGCGGAGGTTTAGAAAGAGTGTACGAAATAGGGCCTGCATTTCGAGCTGAGGAGCATAATACACCTAGACACCTAAATGAGTTTATTTCAATTGATATTGAAATGTCATTTGCTGATGACGATATTGTTATGGGTGTGATGGAAAGATTGGTAGATAATGCTGCAAGAGCTGTTGCGAGCGAGACTGAAGCACTAGCAATACTAGGAATGAAGCCTATTGAACTAAAACTACCACTACCAAGAATTACATATGATGAAGCAATTGAAATGTCGAATGGTAAAGCAGAATGGGGTGAAGATTTATCTATGGAGGCTACGCGTGAAATAGCTCGGCAAATGGATGGATTTTATTTTATCACAAAATGGCCTTTGTCATTAAAACCTTTCTACATTCAACCAGATGACGATCCCAAGTATAGTCGTGGTTTCGATTTCATGTTTAATGAAGTTGAAATGACTTCCGGGGGTCAGAGAGTTCATGATGTAAATATGCTCCGAGATAGATTAAAGCAGCAAGGCCTAGATCCGGAAGGATTCAATCATTACTTAGATCCATTCAAATATGGAATGCCTCCACACGCGGGTTGGGGACTTGGCTTAGACCGCTTAGCAATGACTTTTGCCGGAGCAAAAAATGTAAGAGAATGTGTGTTGTTTCCGAGAGATAGAAATCGAATGACGCCCTAAAATTTTATTTTGACAAACCTAATTCATTAATTATTCTGGGTATATTTTTCTTAAAATTAAAAAAGCCTTTGTTGCTAAATTGGAAACAGAACAGATCTTCGTTTCTTTTAATGAAAGATTTACTGTGAAGCTTTATTTGTTCGTTTAAAAAATCTAAATTATCACCAACCCCCGGATAAACCAAATGCACGTTCTCATTGGAATTGACAAGTGAAGCTAGTTGACTTCCAGTTATTTTATTAAAACTGCAACCATGGACCTTTGATAGGTTTTCGATAACAGACTCTTTGTATGTAATATTGTTCTGACAAATTTCAACTTGTCTCTCCTCATTTGATAGAACACAAAAGTAAGCATGTTTGTAATTGTTATTACTTAGAAAGTCTGTGTTCAGTTCATTATCAAACATAACGATCGATTCAGACTCAAAATCTAACTCAGAATACTCAATCCTAGAAAATGCATAATTGCGCGAGTCATCAACAGGAACTGCCCTTTCATTCAAAATTGCTGTTGAAAAATTACCATTCGTAAACTTTTCGATGTTCCAATTTTTAGCCAGATAATGTTTACCTTTAGTTTGTAAACCTGCGACCCACCTCCAGCTCAAAGTGTTGGAGGCAGAATCTGCGTCATACAAGTATTTTAAGAAAAATTCAGCACCTAATTGCCATGGTAATTCTAGCGTAAATGTCCAAATACTAGCAAACCACATCCTTGCATGATTGTGCAAATATCCAGTTGATTTTAACTCATTAACCCAATAGTTAAAACATTCGATATCAGTTAAACCCTCTATTGCGTTGTAGTAATTTTTAGTTTTCTCTAAAGATTTTAAATCGCTTATGAAATCGTCCCATACTTTGGGCCTACTTTCCAGCCAACCTCTCCAATAAAGACGCCAAAATACCTCCTGAATAAACTTCTCAACACTTTGATACGATTTCTTCCGAAGTACTCTCTTAATAACCTGATATTCAGTCAATATCCTATGTGAAATATAAGGAGATATTAGAGATACATTAGACCTATTGTCCGGGCCAAAATCAAAATTCCTCTTAGAACTGTAATAACGAATGTTGTTAGCAATGAACTGATCCAATATATCGAGCGATTCTTGATTAGATTTGGCTAGATGCACAGATACATTTGTTACAACAGATATTTAGAAGTTACAGATGGTGGGTCCGCCCGGATTCGAACCGGGGATCTCCGCCATGTCAAGGCGACGTCATAACCAACTAGACCACGGACCCTATTCTTTCGGACTTTATGCCTCTTTAAATAACTTCCAATTCTCTTCCCAGACCTATGCTTTCCGAAACTAATTCTAAATTTTTACTGTAAACATCGGGACTGCTATCTAATAAAGATTGTATTTGCTTACTAAGGATTTCACCAAGTGCTTTTTCTTCTTTACCATATTTCCATGCCCTGCTAGATGTCGAATTAAGGCATGTAAGAATAGCCCAACCAACAGATTTAGTAATATTATTATTAGAATTAAAATCGTCAATATACTTGATTGCTTTATTTTTTTCACCGATCTTTACCATTTTTACGGCTTTGTCTAACATTTTTAAACTTTCATTGAGATTAGCAAAAGTAGGATAATCACTTGTCATGCTATCTTTAATTATTTGGTCATACAATTTTCTTAAAATCTCTAGCGAATTATTTCCATTATAACTCTTCGAAGAGTTAATTGAAATTTTATCGGCTAAAGAGCTGCCATGTGAATCCCAGAGCTTTTCGGTTAGATATGACAAAGTCCCCTGCTCTAATATTAACGAATCTGTAAACTCTGACAATAAATCCTCTACGATTGCCTCATCAATTTTGTTAGTACATAATTTAGAAATTAAGGTTTCCTTATCCAATATTTCATTCGATATCACAAAGTGTTGTCCAACACTAGACTTTTTGTTTACTATGAAATCTTTCTGAAAATTAATAGTTTTTTCCAAAAATTTTGAATCGCTTATCAAACCCTTTTTATATTCGCTGATTATATCAGAATTAGTCTCAGGTACAATAGGGGAAAGAAAGGTAGATAGAACTATAATAAAGTCTGAATCGGGATCAACTGATATTTGGTCCTTTAAAAAATGACTATAACTATTTTCTTTGGACTTCATCATCCTTCTATTTGAAATTGAAACTTCTTTGTTCAATGATTTACACTTTATCTTTAAACAATTTGATTCTAACTTGCTGTCTTTTACTTTAAGTCTAGATGTTACTTCATCCCATAAGACAGGAGGATAATTAGGTACATCACCAGAGCAAACTAATCCATCCTCTAAAGCATAAATAAATAACTTATATTTTTTGACATAATCTAAGTGGGCAAAACGGGACCATAATCTGTGATTATGATTTTGAATTCCAATTAATTTCTCTTTCGAAACTCCATAACCTCTCATTACATAGTTAACTTCCCCATGTGGAAATCGTGCAATAGCCATAACTGGTGCACCAGAATCTAAAATAGTTAAAGATGAAGCGTATGCTTTAGCTAATGGATCTTTCGGCTTCTTACCAAAAATACTAGAGATAAACGATGGTGGGTTTTTGTACTGTTCTTTTGCAACTTGCATGTCAGCATATACCTTATCATATATTTTTGAACCAATATCATTCTTATTTGTTCTAGGCAAAACAAGACGAGGGTCATCAAGAATTTGTTTCATTCTTTCTAATAATTTTTTTTGCTCAAATTTCCCGGCTGTCTTAGTACCTCTCAACCTTGCCTTTCTTTTTTTCAAAATTATAACCTCAACTTATTCCTTAACCTATCGAAAAAGTTTTTACTGAATCGTATTAGTGTCGCCGGATTATTAGAAGCCTTAAATTCGATTTTATCATCACCTTTAATGAATATCTCATCTTTACCATCAATCACCATTACTGCTTCTGGGTGTCCACTAATCTTTGCAGATATATCATAATTTGCAGGCAAAATTAATGGCCTTGAACCTAATTTATATGGTGCCATTGGTACAATCAAATTAGATTTCATAGTAGGGTAAATAATTGGAGCGCCGATAGACATAGAATAGCTGGTAGAACCTGTGGGCGTCGCAATAATGACTCCGTCTCCACGAAAACTGTCTATTAGTTTCCCGTTTGTAGATATCTCAAAACCCTGTATTTTAGCAACCCTTGATGTATGTAGAACAATTTCATTAACAGCAGTTCCCACGTTTAAGTCATTAAGATAAGTATCAATTCTATGCAACTTTTCCTCAAAATATTTTTTATGTATTACGTTGTCAATGGCAGTTAAAATATCACTGTCAGGTTCGAGTTCATTTAAGAAACCAACACCTCCAAAATTAATTCCCAAAATAGGCTTGTTTATCTGAGATAAAATATGTAATATCGTTCCGTCACCACCTAGTGAAATTATAACCTCTCCGCTGAGATCTTTAATTTCTACACCACTTAAGCCAAGGAACTTTGCAGTAACTTTATCTAATTCAAAATCTTCAACAAATCCAATGACTTTTTTTAATATCTCTCGGATATTTTCTTGCTTAGTATTAGCTACTATTGAAAATTTCACACTCCGCTATCGAATAGTTATTATTAAGGTAGCCTTGATGAAGCAACTATGAGATTAGGTGCACATGTCAGCGTAGCTGGTGGATTACACAATGCAATTCCTGCTGCTTTAGAAATTGGAGCAGATACTTTTCAAATGTTTAGCAAAAATCAAAGACAGTGGATTGCTAAACCTCTTTCCAAAGATGAAATTTCAGCATTTAAAGAACCTCTATCTAAAACAGAGCTAGGACCAATAATGATTCATGATTCATATTTAATCAATATGGGGTCTCCCGATGAGGGAAAAGGAAAAAGAGCACAAAACGCATTTCTGGAGGAATATAAAAGATGCGAAGATCTGGGTGTAGCTTATCTCAATTTCCACCCTGG
>JAYYHK010000054.1:0-4175 GCA_036148495.1 Thermoplasmatota archaeon
AAATAATGACTGAAAAAGATTCAGGAACTTCATTTGCAAGTATGTTTGTTGGAACCCTAGGTTTCACTATCAGCATTCTTTGTATCTTAGGTTTCTTTGTATCCAACTTTGCAATTGATTATATTGATCAAAGAATAGAAGAAGATTGTGAATCTGAGCAAGGCCAGGTTGCACAGGTAGTCGGCGCAGACGAAGGTCAATGTGATGAAGGGAGTTCAATCAGAGACTTTCTAGCTCTAATCAGGTATCCTTTGCTTATTGCGGGGATAATTTTCGCCCTGTTAGCCCTTCAAGTATTCTGAAGTTAGAATAAACAATATTGATATTTTCGTAATTGTTGGTCTACGGTACGAGCATTAGGAACGACAGTTTCTAGTTCATTCCAGAAATCTTTACTGTGATTTTTGACACGCGTGTGAACCAATTCATGAAGTAAAATATAATCAATTAGTTGATCAGGTAAATGTAATAACTTCATGTTAAGGCTAATATTGTTTTTTGAAGAGCACGACCCCCATCTGGTTCTTTGATTGCGGATTGACACTTTATTGTATCGAAACTTATACTCTTTAGCAAGCTCAGATAATCTTTTTTCTAATTTCATTTTAGCTTCATCCTTATTTATTTTAGGCAATTCCTTGCCTTTCTGGACCAGTTTCTTCATATTACTTGAATGCTCTTTAACCCAATCAATTTTCTGTTCAACAAATTTTTGAGCATCGTTCAGGGTCTGCCTACGAGGTATTGTAACTCTTACAAATTCTGGCTTTATTGAAATAATGATTCTCTTCGCTCTGTTATTTTTGATGAAACGAATAATTCCAATGTCTTTGTAATCAATTTCGTAGTCCACTGAATTACGACTTAATCAGTAGTTTATAATCATACCACAAAGGGACAAGCCCAATAGCCAAAAATCATTGCTACTCTCAAAATATGTTCAGCTTCAATATTAGCTATTTGTTTCTTCGTTTACGTGAGTTGTGGTTAGATTGGGACTAGGTTCAGCATTATCTCCTGCCAGTTCCACGGTTTCGCCTTTGTATTCTAGCGTTACATCATTCCATTTGATTTGGACGATTTCTCCTCTATCCAACCAAAGTGAAGAACACGAAGCACATCCATCAATTGTTACTGTTTTTTTGAGTTTGCCCTTAGCTCTATCTTCTTTTATATCATATATCATTCTGCCAATTGAAAATATTGCACCAAAAATATCTGGAGAAACCTCTTCACGTGCTTTTTTTGGATCATTCGCCGCGTCCTCTTGTCTAGACATTACTCTAGATCTCTTATAGCTCAAACGTAGTTCTTTCATTTTGTTTAAGCACAAAGGACAAGGTAACTCTCCGTTGCTTCCTGAATTTAGTAAATTTATTAAGTCATTACTACGCAATTTGTTGATACCCCATTTTTTTTCCCATTTCCTAATCTCTTCTTTGGTGAGGAATACACCTTTACACTCTTTACAATGAGTAACTTTTCCTGGAACTTCTAAACCTCGACCGTACTTTAGAGGGCCACATCCCCTTGGACAAGTATATTGGTTTTCTGTCGTATCAATTACTTTTACCACATCATAGCATGTAATCCAAACATATAAACCTTTCTAAAAATTATTTTTATATAGAATTACCTTTAGTTTATGATATGAATTTATCGTCAAAGAGTTCACTTTATGCTGTATTAATTTTACTAGTTAGTACAGGATGTACAGACAATCCGTACAGAGACGAAGATGCAGCTAATCAAGTTGCTTCTTATGGAGTATTAGTGCATCCAATGACAAACAATCATAGTGCAGCTCCTGGTTTTGATACTGATTTTATCTTGACGGTATCGAATATAGGTACTCAAACTACTACTTACGACATTAATGTATTGAGTAAAGACGATGGAATTGATAGCGTATTAATTGAGAATAATGCGTCTAACATTACAGTTCTTGCCGGCGGAGTTCTTCCACTGATTGTCAATGTAAATCTCAAATCTTCAGCTTCAGGAATGTTAAAGACAGAAATTGAATTCAGGGCAGGTTCGAATGAAACAAATTTTGAGACATCTCAAGTAGTAACTCTAGAAGTTAATTCAGACGTTTCTTTTGGAGAAATGTCCCAAATTGGCGATCTAGTTTATGTTCACTATGCAGGTATTCTTGCCAAAGATTCCAAATTGTTTGACTCAAGTATGGAATACGTATGGGACACGTATCCATACTACAACTACGGAGTTTCAGATGCAAATAGGCACATAGATACTTTACCAGCAAATAATATTGGTTGTTTTGAACAATCTACCAAAGATGGAGTAATCCTGTCATACGTAGATACGAGATTTAGCGCATACGAAGGAGGGTTGAGAGTCGGTATGGAGATATATGAATTTGAAGGTCAGAAAATCAATACTTATGAAGAATTTTATGATGCAATTAACACAACAGTAGCAAATCAAACAGTAAGTATTTCTATAGTTAATGAAACTGCAGGATTAGATAATTTCACTGTAAATATGACTGATCTAGGAGAATTCTACGTTGAATATTATTCAGGTTATTATCAGTCATGGATGGATGGCAAAGGATTCATGGGAATTAATGCTGAGGAAAAAACAGAACTGAATGCAGAAAATTGTAAGGGTTCTAGGCAGATGATTGTTGGTTTTGATAATAAAATGGTTGGAATGTTCGAAGGACAAACTCTAGCAGTTAGAATTCCAGCTAAAGATGCATACGGAGAAGTCGGTTACAGCCCACTTGCAGGTGAAGATTTACTTTTCTTGATCGAAATGGTTGAGACTATTCATACAGTAGTTGTTCAAGAGCCAGAGGATAATGAGACTAATGAACCTGAAGAAGATGTAACTGAGGAACCTGAAGAAAATGTTACACAAGATTACAATATGACTGTCACAGAAGTGGTTGATGGAGATACTTTTTATCTTGGAAATGGTGACAAAGTCAGGATGCTTGGAATCAATACTCCTGAATCAGGAAGGCCTTATGCACAGGAAGCAACAGATTTCTTAACAAATATGATTCTAGGAAAGGAAGTTACACTTGTAAATGATAGTAAAAATTCAGATTCAGACACATATGGAAGATTACTTGCTCATGTTTATGTTAATGGCACATCAGTAAATTATGAAATAATTAAAGCAGGTTATGCATTCTGGTATCCTTATTCATCAGGAACAGATTTTGATACACAATATGAAGAAGCTCAGGCATTCGCATCAAATAATGCAGTTGGTTTATGGACAAAATCTTCTTACAATTTTACGATAGATCATATTGAATATAATCCAGAAGGCAGCGAAGCCGACGGAGAATATTTGGTTCTTACAAACCATGAAAATTTCAATGTGAGTATGATTGGTTGGTTCTTACAAGATGAAGCCGCTCAAACTGCATATGAATTTAATTTTACAATTGCTAATAATACAAGTATTCGAATTTATACCGGAGAAGGAATTGACAATTCAACAACTTTGTATTGGGGATGGTACCAAGGAATCTGGAACAATAGTGGAGATTTTGCTGTAATTCAAGATGAAAATGGTTACATGGTTGCTAATTACAGATACTAAAATGAACCTAACCTATTAATGTCAGGTATACCAAATCTAGATTATGAGTAATGTTATTGTTTGGTTTCATAATGACTTGAGGTTAGGGGACAATCCAGCTCTTGTCAAGGCGATTGAATCAGGCAACAAAATTATTCCAATTTATATTTGGGACGAAAAGGACAGTGATTTACATACTGGTTCAGCAGGAAAATGGTGGTTACATCAATCCCTTGATAGGTTGTCTAACAGAATTGAAGAACTTGGTAACAAATTAGTTCTTCGCAAAGGAGACCCTAAGTCAATCCTCCAAGAATTCATAAGCCAAAATAAAGTTTCTAAGATTTTCATGAATAGGAGATTTGAACCTCAAATTATTGAGAGAGACGAAGGCATTTTGAGTCAAATTGATCATGAAATTACAAATGGCAATTTGCTCTTTGATCCTGAAGATATTCGAACTAAACAAGACAAGCAATACACCGTTTTCACTCCATTTTGGAAAAATTGTAAAATGCAAACAGAGCCTCATGAGCCTCTAGCAATTCCTTCAGAAATTCCAGCACCTGATAAATTTCCAGAATCATTAAGTTTAGACGAAATGGGACTTC
>JAYYHK010000055.1:0-2765 GCA_036148495.1 Thermoplasmatota archaeon
GATGTGTGGGAACATGCATATTACCTAAATTATCAAAACTTGAGAGCCGATTACATTTCTGCTTTCTTTAATGTAGTTAATTGGGCCGAAGTTTCGAAACGTTATTCAGATTCTCTCTGATTTCCTATCTCGGCGATTAAATTACCAACAAGCAAACAGGAACCTCCAATAAGAAGCCAAAAATTAAATTCTGTGACTCCTGTTCCAACAGCAAATATAGTAGCCCATACAGGCTCTAAAGCATAGAGAATTGCAGCCCTAACTGGATTTATATATTTCTGGTAATAATTTACTAGTGAAAGTGCTACATAAGTTCCAAAAAAAGAAGATAGCAAAAGTGGAACGAGAAAATCACTTTTAATAATCAAAGTGTACACATTGATACTTGATTCATTAACAAACATGAAATAATTAAGTAATAAAAGTGCCATTAAAGTTGAAATCGCAATAGAAGTAAATGTTACGGTCATTGGATCAACACGCTTTGTAATAATGTCCGTAAAAATAATGTGACCTGCAAACATTATTGCGCAAAGAATTGTTAACCATTCTGCAATATCGTAGTGAAGCTCTGGAGGGCCTTGAATATAACCTGCTCCAAAAGTAGCTAATAAAACTCCAAAAAGTAAACTTTTGCTTTGGAACCTACCGGCTAAATAAGCCAGTATCAAAGCCGTAAATATTACGTATAAACTTGTTAAAAAAGCTGAAACGGCAGGCGATATTCCCTCAAGCCCTATCATCTGAAATAAAAAGCCACCAAGCATGAAGAAAGCAAGTATAAATCCATCGTACCATGAACGATAATCTCCTAAGTTTTTTCTAATACTAGGTGTAAAATAAAAGAATAAAGGTAAGGTTAAACCAAACCTTAGAGTGACGAAAAAAGTTGATACTACATTAGTTTGAGCTGAAGAAACGGAGTCTGCACTATCTAATGCTCTTTTTAGCCATAAGAAAGTACATCCCCAAATTATAGTAACTATGAATAACGCTATAGTAGCTTTTTGCTTCACACAACGCCCTGATCAAGCATTGCTTCTGCAACTTTAATAAAACCAGCAATATTAGCTCCAACAACGAGATTACCTTTTTGATTATATTCTTCGGCTGCATCTGCACACTGCTTGTGTATTCCGGTCATTATTTGATCTAATTTAGAATCAACTTTTTTGCTAGTCCATTCATCAAATGATGCATTTTGTGACATCTCAAGAGCTGATACTGCAACTCCTCCAGCATTAGCTGCTTTAGCAGGACCGAACAAAACTCCAGCATCACTCAATATTGTGTAAGCCTCAGGAGATGTAGGCATATTTGCTCCTTCAGAAATAGCCATACATCCATTCTTAACTAAGTTAGTGGCGCCTTCAACCTCAATCTCATTCTGTGTGGCGCTAGGTAAAGCAACATCACATACTTCTCCCCAAGGGCGCTTTCCTTCGTGGTAAACCGCTCCAGGGTACTCTTTGACATATTCCTTGATTCTTCCTCTGCGATTATTCTTAAGATCCATAATCCAATCTAATTTGGACTCATTAATTCCTTCTTTATCAAATATATATCCTCCAGAATCAGACATTGTAATTACTTTTCCTCCATACCCCAATACTTTTTGAGCACAGTACTGAGCAACATTGCCACTGCCAGAAATTGCGCAAGTTTTACCTTCGATTGTTTCTCCCTTGGAAGCAAGCATTTCTCTAAGAAAGTAAACTTGTCCGTAGCCAGTAGCTTCTGGCCTAATTAATGAGCCACCCCATCCATATCCTTTTCCAGTAAGAACACCTTCCCACTTACCTGTTAGTTTTTTGTACTGTCCGAACATGTAACCAATTTCTCTGCCACCAACCCCAATGTCTCCAGCAGGAACATCCACGTTAGCCCCAATATGGCGATAAAGCTCTGACATAAAAGACTGACAAAATTTCATCACTTCCATGTCGGATTTACCTTTGGGATCAAAGTCACTACCTCCTTTACCACCACCGATAGGTCTAGTTGTTAGAGCATTCTTCAAAATTTGTTCAAATCCTAAAAATTTAATAATTCCAAGATTTACACTTGGATGGAATCTTAATCCACCTTTGTAAGGTCCTATAGCGCTGTTAAACTCAACTCTTATACCTCTATTAACTTGAACATTGCCATTGTCATCAACCCAAGGAACACGGAAAGAAATCACTCTTTCTGGCTCTGTCAGTCTTTCTAGTATGTTCGCATCCTTGTATTCTGGGTGCTTATCAAAAACAGGTTCGAGAGTTTCCAATACTTCCCAAACCGCTTGATGAAATTCTGGTTGATCTGGGTCTCTAAGCTTAACTCTATCAAATGCTTCTTTGACATAGCTCATAGTGGTCCTTTTCATAGAACTGAGTCTATAAAGATATCGATTGTTTCAGCTCAGTTTACAGTGTTTTTAAACAAGAAACAACTAAATTGCAAGTGAACCCATAGGATCCCATGGAGGCAAACTAATTGGTTCAGCTTTATACAAATCTATCAATTTTTTAGTTAGATGCTTTTTGTGAATAACAACTTCATACATAAATTGATCAAACCAAGGATCGGTCATAATGTCAAAACCTTTTTCACCGTGGTCAGGTCCCCAACTATTTTCGACTCTCCATTTTAATGGCTTGTTATTCTTTAAGTCAACACCAGTGAAAAGCATAGCATGAGTCATCACACTATCGCCGTACTCTAAACGTTCTGACTTAGACATTCCAAATGAAGTACCGTAAAATTTATCAAATTCAAACAAA
>JAYYHK010000056.1:0-8475 GCA_036148495.1 Thermoplasmatota archaeon
TCTTGTACACGATTTTATCTCCAGCCTTGACATTTTCGGAATCTGGTCCGACTGCCACAACTGTACCAACATTCATTTTTTCTCTAGCAGCTT
This sequence comes from Thermoplasmatota archaeon, assembly GCA_036148495.1. Classification (GTDB taxonomy): domain Archaea; phylum Thermoplasmatota; class Poseidoniia; order MGIII; family CG-Epi1; genus CG-Epi1. The sequence continues at coordinate 94 of JAYYHK010000056.1, forward strand.
CAGGTAACATTAATCCACTTGCAGTTTTTTCTGCAGCCTGTTCAAGCTCTACTAGAACCATCTCTCCTAAAGGTTCAATTCCTATCGACATTTTTTTTCTCCGTTATTAAGGATAGGCTGGCCTGACCATTGTAAAATTTACAAGTAGTAGGCAACCTGAGGTTGTCTACTCCGGCCGGTATATAAAATTGATTATAATCCTTTAATTAAATCGAGCAAAACTTTTCTTGGCTCTGATGATTTGACTACGCCTGATGCAAGAAGAATACCTTCAGAGCCCAGAGATATTGCTTTAGAAATGTCATCCTGAGTCTTCACTCCAGCACCGCAAAGAACCGAAATATCTGAATTGATTTTTTTGACAACTTCAACTGTATCTGATATAATTTCAGGTTTAGCAGTCGAAACCGAAATATCTCCACCAATCAATTCAGGAGGTTCTACGGCAATCATGTCTGGGTTAAGATGTGATCCTTTTTCAGAGGAAGCGATATCGGCTGTACACAGAACAGTTAGTAAGTCTAATTCTTTACAACGATTTATTGTTTTTTCAATTTCTTCCCAACTCATCTGACATTCAGCATGATTAACTAGAGTTCCAACTGCACCTGAGTAACGAACCGCTTCTGGCAATATTGAGCCAGTGTGTGAACCAAAATTTACGCCATCTACGTGTTGTGCGAATATAGGAATATCTAAATTATCACTAAAATCTACCAAGTCAATTGGAGAAACTGCTGCAGCTAAGTTTACCTTATGTTCGAGGGCTATTTCTTCCATTATTTTACAAAGATCAAAACCGTTAGCTCCGTAGCCTTGCTCGTACGCTTTTAGGTTGACAATTATGATTGGAGAATCATCATTCATAAATTGTCATGAAAAACGCATTTAATGACTCTTTGGGAATCAATATAAAGGAATACATCTGTTGTACAATTATGATTCTTGTAACTGGAGCGTTGGGACAAATTGGAACTGAATTAGTCCTTGCATTACAAGAAAAGTATGGCCACGAAAATATCATCGCATCAGACTTAAAGGACCCTGAAAATTTCAAAGGAACATTTATCGGATGTGACATAACAGATCAAATTGCCTATGAAAAAATAAATGAAGAGAATGATATCAAAGTTGTCTACCATTTAGCTGCAATTCTATCTGCTGCAGGAGAAAAAAATCCTGAACTGTGTAAGAAAGTAAATGTGCAGGGTTTAGAAAATGTGTTAGAGGTAGCAAGGAAATATAATCAAAGACTGTTTTGCCCAAGCTCAATAGCGGTTTTTGGACCTGATGTTCCAAAGGAAAATACACCACAGGATGTTCAATTAAATCCCAAAACTGTATATGGGATAACGAAAGTAAAAGGAGAGGAGTTGTGTGATTTCTATTTCAACAACCACAATATAGATGTTAGAGGAATAAGGTATCCTGGATTAATTAGTTGGAAACACAGACCCACTGGTGGAACGACCGATTACGCCGTTGAAATGTATTTTGATGCCGTCAATAAAGGTGAATACGAATGTTTTGTAAGCGAGGATACACGATTGCCTATGATGTTCATGGACGATGCAATTAGAGCAACTATTCAACTGATGGACGCTCCTCTCAAATCATTGAATTATCACTCTAACTATAATTTATCAAGTATGAGCTTCTCTGCTAAAGAATTGGCTGATGAAATTTCTTCTCACGTTGAATTTAATTGTATTTACAAACCTGATTACAGACAAGATATTGCAAATACTTGGCCTGTTTCAATTGATGATAAGGATGCAAGAAATGATTGGGGATGGAAACCAAAATTTGATATATCAAAAATGACTAAGGTAATGATAGATAACTTAAAGAGGAAAAAATGAGCACCCCAACAGAGTGGATGAAAAACGAATATAATGACTTAGTCAAGAAAGGATTTGATTGGAAGCCCCCTGTCATTGGAGGACCATCTACAGGTAGGACAGTTATAGATGGAAAAGAACGAATAATGCTTTGCGCTAATAATTATCTGAGTATGAGCAATCATCCTAAGGTCAAACAAGCTGCAATTGATGCAGTAAAGTCACATGGTGCAGGAAGTGGAAGTGTACGGCCTATCGCTGGAAATATGGATATTCACAATGAGCTTGAGGAAACTATTGCAAGATTCAAAAACCGTGAAGCAGCATTGTATTACCAAACTGGATTTGCTGTAAATTCAGGATTAATCCCTCAACTAGCAGGTAAAAACGACGCAATAATTTCAGATCAACTTAATCACGGTTCAATAATTGACGGAGTAAGGCTATCTGGCGTTAAGAGAGAAAATCGAACAATTTATGCCCATAATGACATGGGAGAGTTAGAGGATAGACTAAAGGAAGCCACTAACAAATGTGAAAAAACTTTGGTGATAAGTGATGGAGTATTCTCTATGGATGGAGATATTGCTCCATTAGATGAAATAACAAAATTAGCCAGAGAATATGGTGCAATGACCTACATCGATGACTGTCACGGTGAAGGAGTTCTCGCTGGTGGAAGGGGAATAGGTGCTCATTTCGGAGTTGAAGATGAAGTGGATATGGAATCTGGATCTTTCTCAAAAGCATTTGGAGTTGTAGGTGGACTCGTTGCGGGTGAGAAGCACATGGTAGACTATGCTTTCAACAAATCAAGAACAATGCTGCTATCTGGTTCTGCACCTCCTGCTACTATTGCAGCTTGTAAAGCTTCTATCGAAGTCTTAGAAACTGAGCCTGAGCATGTTGAGAAATTATGGTCAAATACAGAGTATTTCAGAAAAGAAGTCCAGTCAATGGGATTCGATACCGGTGTTTCTGAGACTCCAATTATTCCTGTAATGTGTGGAGAGTCTCACAAAGCAAAAGAATTGAGCGCAGAACTACTGAATATGGATGTGTTTGCATTACCTATCGTTTTCCCAATGGTTGCTCCTGACAAAGCAAGGATCAGAGTTATGATGAGTGCAGGATTAGAAAAAGAAGATTTAGATCACGCATTAAGTGCCTTTGAAAAAGGCGGTAAATCAGCAGGAATTATATGAGCGAAGACGAATGGAAAGATAAGCTAACGCCAGAACAATATCAAGTCTGTAGGTGTAGTGCAACTGAACCTCCGTTTGATAATGAATACTGGGATTGTAAAGACAGTGGAAAGTATCATTGTGTCTGTTGCGATGAAATATTATTTGAATCTGAACATAAATTTGACTCTGGAACAGGATGGCCGAGCTTTTACAAACCTGCAAATGAGGAAATAATTGGTGAAAAAGAAGATAACTCATACGGGATGAGAAGAATTGAAGTTGTTTGCTCGAAATGTGACTCTCATTTAGGACACTTGTTCGATGATGGGCCGCAACCAACTGGTTTGAGATATTGTATCAATTCAGCTTCGCTTAAGTTGAAATGAATGGAACTCCATTTCAAAGGACAGTATGGAAAGAAATAGACAAGATTCCTTACGGGAAAATTGTAACATACAGCGAAATTGCTAGAAATATTGGAAAACCTAAAGCTGCAAGGGCTGTTGCAAATGCTTGTGGGGCAAACCCAAATCCAATCATGACACCTTGCCATCGTGTAATATGCTCTAACGGAGATATTGGTGGATATAGTGGAGTCGGTGGCATAAAAAAAAAAATAGAGCTATTAAGAAAAGAAGGTGTGAATTTATTCTGAAATCTCGCTAAGCCAAGCTCCACCTGTCACAAAAACTAAGTTGTAAAGGAAAAGTAAGGTCAAAGCTATTTGAAAATCTGATGAATCTGTGATTAAAGAATCTGTACACTTGATTCCAGCCTCGATTACTGTAAAAAGTAGAATTGGTATTGAGAACAATGAAGTCAGCATCCAACCTCCGTACATAGGAGTCATTGAACTTGCAGCCAAATTACCCACTGCGGCGATACCTATGCCCCCAACTAGAACTACTACGTAAGCCAGTAACCATTCATCACCAAAAACATTCTCAAAAAGAACTATGAATAACAAAAACACAATAGAGCTCAAGATCCATAGTAAAATCATAGAACCAAAAGTCCTTCCCAAAAATAATTGATATCGTGAGATAGGTGCCAATTTCAATGTTTCAATAGTCCTTCTTTCTATTTCCCTGGTTGCAATGTGAGTAATCAATCCTAAACCAGTTATGAGAATAGAAACCCACAATATTCCCGATTTCTCAATAACAACAGATTCCATTACCGAAAATTTAAGTGACATTAAAATCATAAATGAGAGCAAGGCTGCAGGTACAATTCCTTGTAATGTCCTAAATTCAACTCTCAATTCCTTTTTCAGTAGAACTAGTATTGGATTCATTTTAGTGCTCCATCTTCCAACTCGAGAACTCTGTCTGCAAATGAAATTTCGTCATGTGATGAGAGTAGAATACTGCAACCGTTATCTTTCAAGCGGAGTAAATGATCTTCAATAATTTGACTGCCATCATCATCCAAGCCAGTTAAAGGCTCATCGAGTAACAATGTTGTTGGTGAATGTGCTATTGCAATGGCAAAGCCTAGCCTTTGTATCATTCCTCTGGAGTAATTTCCGGCCATGTCATCTTTGAACATGATTAAACCTACTTGAGCAAGCAACTCGCCTGAATAATTAGAATCGTAATTGCCTGGATGTAAGTCGAGCCAAAAATCTAAATTTTCAAGACCTGTTAGTTCAGGATAGTAAGGAGGATTGTGGGATAGGAAACCAACACGTGCCCTAACTTCTTCTGAATTACGTACCAAATCAAACCCGTCTATTTCCGCTAAATCATAATCATCAGGTTTTTCTAAAGTAGATAATGCTTTGAGCAATGTAGTTTTACCACTACCATTTTTCCCTCTAATGGTTACAATTTCACCTGATTCTACATCTAAATCTAAACTTCTGAGAACGTTTTTTGGACCAAACGATTTGAAAAAATTCCGCAGTTTAATCATTTATGTCCATTTCAGACATATATTTTTCTGCAGCAGAAGCAGGATTATCTGCCTGATATATTCCTCTACCAACTATGATAAAATCTGCTCCAGCCCTTATAGTTTCTTTAGAATCGCCTCCCTGCGCACCAACTCCTGGCGAAATTATCTCTAGGTCTCCGATTAAACTTTTGACTCGAGCTACATCTTCGGGCCTAGTCGCAGGCGCTACAACTCCAGTTGCTCCAACTTCCAAGGCCAATGAACAGAATTCCTCTATTTTGAAGTGATCTCCACCTTTAGGATGTGACATGGTAATTACAACATACATCTCCTTGATTGGATCTACTCCTCTAATTGCTCTCAATGATTCTGGTCCTGGAAACGCATGTGCTATAATTCCAGTTGCTCCTGCCGAAAAGACTGCTTCAGTAATCAATCGGTTGGTGTTTGGAATATCTGCAACTTTAAAGTCACAGATAACTTTACTAAATTTAGAAATTTCAGTTACTATTTCTAAACCTGCAGACAAAACAAGTGGATAATTAATTTTTATTTTAGATACAAAAGGAGAAACTTCTTTTGCAACTTGTAGAGCTCGAGCTGGATCAGTTTCGTCCAGGGCGAGCACGAGCCGTGATACCATTAAATCTCTAGTTTCCCAGTTAAGATTGAAATTGCATATTTTAATTCAGCAACGGATGCGACTGCTTCCCTTTTTACTTGAAAAAGATCCTTAGGCTCCATCTCCTTGCCAAGATTAGATTCTACGAACATCATCTTCTCTAAACTGCGTTCAATAGTATCTACAATAATTTGGCTTCTTGCGGAGCGTCTTAAACCTTCTTCGTCTATCATTTCATCTGCCATGATACTGTCCACTAATATAGTGGGATATAACCATTTGGCTTATCTAATTTGATTATGATAAATCTTCTCTAGTAAACATCGTAATGCCTACTGGATCTCTTGGAAGTGGACCTTTCTTCTCTGCAACGATTACCTTGATCCCTGCTTTAGGAACTAATTCAATCAATCTTTGAGTTATGATACCGTCCATAACTAGAGTGTTAACTCCATTCTTCTTGTAAGTTCCACCTGAACTTTCAAGTTGGTCTTGTAGACCACTGATAGAAACTTCGTCTGCAAGTTCTTCAGTGGCTAAGAAACGAGCGTTCTTTGAACCCTGAAGTTCATCCAATTGTTTTAGAAAAACTGGATTTGCTTCTACAAGTTCAGTTGGTTCTGCAGGCTCTGCTTCTTTTGCAGTGTCGTTTGATTTGCCTTTCTTTGAACCTGAGCGACGTGTCTTCTTACCTGAACCTCCGTTTTCTGGACGTGCCCACTTGTTTTGTTCCATGAATAACTCTGCTGAAGTTTTATCTCTTAAACACTTCATTATTTGCTTGTGGGTTATGTGTTCGACTTCTGTGTTATCTGGAGCCCTTGCTATGAAATCAACTTCTGCTACTTGCAGTAATTCTTGAATAATCATTTCGCCGCCGCGATCTCCATCAACAAAAGCTGTGACTGTTTTTTCTTTGGTTAATGCAACAACTTCCTTAGGAATGTTTGTTCCTTCAACGGCAACTGCATTCTTGATTCCGTGCTTTAATAAATTCAAAACATCGCCTCTACCTTCTACGATGATAATTGCATCACTTGTTTCTACGTTAGGTCCTGCAGGTAGTTTACCTTTGAATCTAACAACTTCTTCGGTTTGAAGAGCTTGTCTCACTGTGTCTGTAATTGTAGAACCTGCACTCCTAGAGTCTTGAAGTAAATCAATCAGTAATGATCTTGCACGTTCAATAATAATTTCACGCTTGGACGTTCTGCTGTCTTCTAAGGCTGTAATCTTTACAGTTGCCTTACAAGGACCAACTCTCTCTACAGTTTCTAAGGCTGCAGCAAAAACAGAAGTTTCTACTTGGTCCATACTTGATGAAATTACAATCTCACCTTTGGATTTGCCTTTGTCACTCTTGATGTCTACTTCAACACGGCCCATTCTTCCGCTTTTTTGAAGGTCTCGAAGGTCTAGTTCATCCCCTAATAATCCTTCGGTTTGGCCGAAGACTGCGCCTACGACATCTGACTTGTTTACTACTCCGTTAGCTCTTATCGAAGCTCGGATAACATACTTGCTACTTGTTGGATCAATATTCATTGTTAATCATCTCTTTTTTTTGCTCTTAACCAAGGGCAGACAAAGTTCTGTATCTCTTAAATCTCCAAAGGGAGTTGAAAGGTCATGTGCGTGAATTGAGTACTGTCAATGGCCAAGAGGCCTATCTTAGCGTCGGTAACGGCGTATTAATAGCTAGCGGTGATATTTTATGCACGCCTATTAATGTCAACTAGTGCATTCAGTAACTCTTATTGCTCAGCCTAGAAGCAAAACACCATTCGCTAAAGTTAGCGCAATGAAAACAGGCAAATACGAACCAAGAAATAGTGGAACCTTCGGAGTCATGTGGTTTACTGATTTTGGAGACAAGTTCTGGGAGGCATGCCAAGGAGTAGATGATTCACCTAAACTACGATTAAGGGAGAGTGGATTTGATGAAATGGATTGGAGTGTTTCTTTCCGTTTTGCAGGCTTCAAAGCTAGAATAACTTCTGTGAAATACAAGGGTTTTTTTGGAAAACCTGGAAATGCTTACATGGAACTAAAAATAGGAACACAAAATCCAAACGATCTTATGGTTTTCCTACAGGCCTTTGTTGAAAAATTCGAAACTCCTCCATGGATTATGAATAATTGGAAAAAAGCTGAAGCTAAATGTGGATTTAGTAAAGAAGAAATTATATCCGAGTGGTCCAAAGGAATGGGAAGAGAAATTACAGAAGAAGAAACTAAGGTGAAGGGTTGGGGAGCTTCTCTTTTCGGTTCGAAATCCGACAAGGAAGAACAAGAATATGAAGTCTTCGAAGATGCTGATGGAAATGATGTGAAAATGGTAATCCATGGAGCTCTAGAAGTTGAAGATGAAGAGTACGCAATCATGTCTTACGCAGATGATGTTGTTACAACAGAATATGAAATTATGAAGATTAACAGAGATAAGAAAGGAAATGTAACCTATTCTGGGGTTGAAGATGAAGAATTGTATAATGATCTGAGTGAAGCTGCGGTAGAGCATTTAGAAACCAAATTTATATTCTAAAATAACAAATTTTATTTTTAGTCACTACAACCAATCTTATATTTGCCATGCTGTTGGCTAATGCTCTAAGATTGGGAATTTAACCCAAATAATTAGGAAGGAAAAAAATGTCAATGGAACTTGATATAGAATCACTTAAGCACGGTAAAGAACTTGTAAAAAGAGGATTTGCAAGAATGCAAAAAGGTGGCGTAATTATGGACGTCGTCAATGCTGAACAAGCTGACATTGCTGAGAAAGCTGGAGCTGTAGCAGTTATGGCACTCGAAAGAGTTCCGTCAGACATTC
>JAYYHK010000057.1:0-3470 GCA_036148495.1 Thermoplasmatota archaeon
TCTGTAGAATTAAATCGTCAAACTGCAGAACACTATGGATACGAGGATAATATCTACGATGCACTCTTAGATATCTATGAATCCGGAATGACAGTTAAGCAGTTAGATCCTTTATTTTCAGGATTGAGAGATGCTATAGTCCCCTTAGTTAAAGCAGTTGGAGAAAGCTCTAATCAACCTGATACAAGTTTTTTGGACATGGGTAAATTCTCAGAAGAAAAGCAGAGAGAATTTTCACTTAAAGTAGCTGAAGGAATTGGTTTTGATTTTGAGGCTGGTAGAATGGATACTTCCACACATCCTTTTTGCTCAGGTGCTGGTCCAAATGATGTTCGTTTTACAACTAGGTATGATGAAGAATTTCCATTTGGTTGTTTGTATGGCGTAATGCATGAAACCGGGCACGGAACATACGAGCAAGGATTATTGGAAGAACATGAGGGAACTCCTATGGGTAAAGCTGTTTCACTTGGAGTACACGAATCTCAATCAAGAATGTGGGAAAATATGGTTGGACGAAGCAGGGAATTTTGGCAATTTTATATCGACGACTTCAAGGCATGTTTCCCACATTTACCCGATGATTTAGATGTAGATACGTTGCATAGAGCAGTTAATACAGTTCAACCATCCCTAATTAGAGTAGAATCTGATGAGGCAACCTACAATCTTCATATTATGGTCAGATACGAAATTGAGAAAGAGCTAATTAACGGCGAAATCAATGTTTCAGATTTACCAGATGTTTGGAATTCGAAAATGGAAGAATATTTGGGTATTACTCCACCTAACGATACCAAAGGTGTACTTCAGGATATTCACTGGTCCATGGGTGCAATTGGCTATTTCCCAACGTACACACTAGGAAATCTATACGCAGCTCAGCTTTATTCAGCAGCTCTTGCGGATAATCCAAGTATTCCAAGTAAAATAGCTAAGGGAGAATTTGGAGTATTATTAGACTGGATGCGAAGTCATATTCATATTCACGGTTCTAAGTTAACACCTTCGGATCTTATTACGGAAGCTACTGGAAAAGAACCAAGTAGTGATGATTTCATTGAATATTTAACATCAAAATATTCTAAAATATATAATTTGTAAAATGGTAGCCCCCCTCGGATTCGAACCGAGGTCTCAGGCTCCAAAGGCCTGAATGATGGACCGCTACACTAGGGGGCTTCATTCGGTCTAGGGACAGGTGGCTTTAGAAATATTCCCCGTAAGCAACAATTAATAAAGGTCCCCTAGTGCAATATTAATGACAGCTAGTGATAGGTTTATGAAAAAGGTCAGTGATTACTACAATGACTTAGGATACCCTGTCACTTGGGAAGGTGAAGGTTCTAAACGTAGTTTAGAAATTCAATTTAAAGCAGAATCAGGTTATTTTACTTCTATGATTTTTTCCCCAAGCGATGATGACATTGTTATTAAGGATGAATGGGGCCGAGAGCAGAAAATAAAGGCCACAAAAGGAAACCTTGATATGATTAAATCTTGGTCAGAACACCGTTAATTCGGTAATTTGCTCATACTTTTTGACCCAGGTCTTTCTCTAATTTCTAGATTAGCTAATTTGTCACCTTCAAATTCAAAAATCCAAGGTTCACACCATCCGATTTCAGTTTGTAGAATCTCCTCTGGGCTGAATTTTTTAAGTGCCATCACGATTGCTCTTATGCTATTTCCATGCGCACTTACGATAACATTCTTTCCTTCAATTACATGTGGTAATATTTTTTCATTAAGATATGGAATTACTCTATCTGCAGTATCTTTTAGTGATTCACCGCCAGGAGGTGGAATATCATAACTTCTTCTCCAAATTTGAACCTGTTCTTCACCAAACTCTTTTGCAGCTTCAGCCTTGTTTTGCCCAATTAAATCACCATAGTCTCTTTCATTTAGTGCTAAATTTTTTTCTACAGGTATAAATGTTTGGTTTATTCCTTTTAAGATAATATCTAAAGTATCACTTGCTCTTTTTAGTTTTGAAGTAAAAGCTATATCAAAGTTAATATTTTGAAGTAAACCAACAGCTTGTTCAGCTTCAGACCTACCCTGTTCGTTAAGTTCTACGTCTTTCCACCCTGTAAATCTATTTTGATCGTTGTAAACAGATAACCCATGTCTTACTAGAATTAGTTTACCAAAGCTCATAATTAGTTATATTTTTCGATCGAGACTTGTCCATATTTAGGTAACGGCTGTGCCCTTATTCCTAATTTCTTTTGAATTTGTTTTGCTAGTTCTTTTGTTGAACCATGGACGGTGTAAACTTGTTTTGGATTACACTCTTCAACGAATTTCATTGTTCCGCTAAAATCAGAATGATCGCTTATTGGGAATCCAGCATCGACGCTCCTCAAAGCCCATTCAGAGAACGCACACCATCCCGAAACCCGCGCAGTTTTTGCACCTTTTTTCCTCATATTTTGTACAGCATCATCCTCTTTCTTTCCGTTTACAGCGGTAGTTGAGGTTACTAATAATTCTGCAGTCAATTGTTCTTTCTCTGACAATTCAGAATATGTGTTATATTCTAGTTTAACTCCATTTTTTTTGTAGATGTCACTTACGGAAGCAACGACATTAGAAACAACTGGAGTTACTCCTCCTGCATTTGCTGTCGCAATTACTTCTTGAGCTTTTCCTAGAGAGTATGCTCCAATTATTGCTCCATCTTTTGCAGATGTAGCCATAATCCATGCTTGCAAATCATTTAAGACTTCATTTCTATCGGGTAAAACTTGATCTGGTTTTCCATAAGTTGACTCCACAATCAAAGTGTCACAATCTTGCGGTTTAGCTACTCCTGCAGTCACAGTTCCGTATGGATTATAGTCTCCAGTGTAAAGAACACCTTCACACTCAATCATTGCTGAACCAATGACATGACCGGCCGATACAAACTCGAGTTCAAAATCATTTATCTTAAATTTTTCATGAAAGCTATGAGTAGTTGCATTTTTTGAACCTGTCCGAGCAATCATAACGTCTTTAGTAGGTTCAGTCATGTGAGTTTTAGGCCTTAGGTGGTCAGAATGACCATGACTAACAGCACCATCAGGTCTTCCGCTTGAAGGGTCTAAGTAAATCGCTCTTTTATCTTTTTTTAGGCAGATGCCCTTATAGTCAAAAATTTCCACTAATTTACACCTTTTAGACTAAAAGAATATCTTGCAGGTTCTCTCCACCTATGTCCCGTTAAATATCCGCATAACTTACAATTAAAACCAAACGCTACTTTTCCACCAAAAAGAGATGCATAGTGGACCTTCTTTAGAGGGGATTAACAGACAGGACACTGTTGACCAGGTGATGCAAATACTCCTCTGTGATGTGTATGTCCACTTTGATCTTCTCCTGGACGTATCCTTCTCCATCTTTTCACGACAGGGTCATACCCTAGACCTTGTCTTCTGAAGGTATTTTCATCATTTTCAGGTCCTGCACCTACGGATCTT
>JAYYHK010000058.1:0-3045 GCA_036148495.1 Thermoplasmatota archaeon
TTCTTCTTCATATGCTATTGTAGACTTTGGAATCCAAATTTGAACTTTCTTTTCAGATTCTTTTCCATCTTTATTTTTTAGAGCTTCTCCCTCTGAAAGTTTGACTTTCTTTTTAGTGCTCATGCTAGATTATAGCTGCCAGCGATTATAAGATTTATTATTCAGCTGTAATTTATCTATAATTCGTAGTCAGATGGCGCGTAGGCAAAAATATTGGCATAATTACCGGGATAAACTCTCATGAGAAGTACTTTATTATTCAATACAACAAAATCTTGAGGACTGCCACTACTGGTTCCAGACTGAAATTCATGAACCATTACTGTGCCGTCAGAAGTTCCATCTGATTTCCACAATTCGTAACCGGTTGGTTGCGTATACAAGTTCATGTAATATTCCCCTTGGAACATAACTGGTGTAGTATAGGTATAAACGTCACCGCTATGAAGGTTTAGATCCATTATCATCTGTTTGCCGTCTGTCATGAAAAAACGAGAACTATCTCCATCGTGAGCGGTAAAGTAAAAATAGTCTCCCATGGTAAATCTAAACGAAGGATTGGAACCGGAGGAACCTTCCCGTATGTCTGAAAACATTAGAGTTCCAGCTTCTGTACCGTCTGTATACCATAGTTCACGGCCGTGTGTACCATCATCAGCTGAGAACCAAAGCTTGTCGCCAAATTCAAAGAAACAATCTTGAGAGTAACAATATGTTGAACCATAATTATTGCCATTGGAGTCTTCTTCTCTTATATCTTTAAGCATTTGAGTGCCATTTGAGGTTCCATCAGTTACCCATAGTTCTTGACCGTGTATACCATCGTCAGCTCGGAAAAATATTTGGTCTCCAAATTTATAATATGGCTTGAAGGAGCTATCACACTCAAAATCACACCCATTACTTGAACCGTAATTGTTGCCATCGGAGTCTTCTTCTCTTATGTCCTTAAGCATTCGAGTTCCGTTGGCAGTACCGTCTGTCATCCAAGGCTCACTACCGTGCTCACCATCATTAGCAATGAAATACAATGTATCTCCAATGACTGTAAAACCGTTAGGATTAGAACCATAGTTATTACCGTTAGAGTCTTCGCCTCTAATTTCTTTGACTAAATAGGTACCATTTTCGGTTCCATCAGTGGCCCAAAGCTCCTCCCCAGATGTACCATTGTTACCCCCAAAGTAGAATTTATCATTAAAGTATTGGAAACCATAATAGCCATAAAAACCACTGCTTGATCCTGGATTGATATCTTTTACCATATTCGTTCCGCTTTCTGTTCCATCAGTCACCCACAACTCATAACCGTTGAGTGAAGTTAATGCTCTGAAAAATAACAAATCTTCAGTCTGGCCCATAATCCAAGGATAAGAATCTGCATCTCCAGTGTTGATATCTTTTAGCATTTCGGCGTTACCATAATAATCCATGGTCCACAACTCTCGGCCGTAATCCGCGCTTCCTTCATACTGGTAGTAGAGTTTTCCGTTAAATTCAGTTAGATAATAAATGTATTCACTTGTATTGTTTGTAAGTGCTGACATTCCAGCTTTACAAACTGATGCTGAATGATCTATTTCGCCATTTTCAAGGACATGATTTCCTGCATCACCATTATTGTCCCCATTATCAATACCTGACGAGTAACTCATTACATAATCGGTAGGGCAGTCCCCATCAAAATTCCAATTGGTTAAAGACTGATAAGTTTTCCACTCGTTAAACTCTGCCATCATGCCTTCATACTCTGCCAGAAGGTCGTCGAACTCAGTCGATAGGGTATTGTATTGTAATGAAAGATTATCATATTGTGTCTCTAGCACCGAAAAGTTGTAATCAAGCATAGAGTATTCGTTTGCCAATGAGTCTAAATCAGACTCATAATTTTCAAGTTCATCCTCTAATGAATTAAAACTTGAGTTTAAATTTTCAAAAGATTCATGCGCTGTATCAAGATGGCCATTCGATATTTCTAGTTGATCACGCAGATTTGATAATTCTAATTCTTGGTCTACAATCGTTGAATTCATCATTTCGTTATGAGTATCTGCAACAGCAAGCTCGACTTCTAAATCCTTAATGTCATTTTGCAATTCAATATTTTGACTTAATGCTTCATCATAATTTGCAGCCAATGTTGATAGGTCTGCAGCTAGATTTTCATAACTGGCAGTCAAATTAGCAAACCTCTGACTTAATTCTTCTTCATCCAAGTTCGAAACCGGATCTAATTGATTGTCGGTAGATGATGTTTCATCTCCTCCAATACATCCTGTAAATGTGGTCACACACAACAAAAGTGCAACAATTACCGCTTTATTCATAGCAAAGCATAAGAAACGCCTATTTATTATTTAGAGAACCTACTCAAAAAGTCCCAAGCAATTTGAGGTGTATCCACTCCTCCTGGATTTCCTGGCTCAGGCGATCCCGGATCATTTTTCAAGTAAACATTATGAGCTGCAAGATTGAGTGAAACTAGAGCAACTTCTGAACCATTATCGCAGTCTGTGAATTCTTGTACAGTGTAACCCAAATTTGTTTCACTGAGGACAGGAGTATCACCTGAGCAGCCATTCATTTCCTTCCATTCAAACAGATTTTGTTCAGCTCCTGTAAACCATACTTGTTGCTGAAAAATAATACTTGAAGTTATCAAACTTCCATAAGGCGCAATTGGGTCCTCTAAACCGTGTATTTCCATAATCGGAATCGCATTGTAACCAGATGAAGGCTCTTCAAGTAAATACATAGACATGCATGCCATTGCAGTAAGGATATCTGACGCGTCATTTGCAAATGCTTGAGCCATCGCGCACCCAGTAGACCAGCCGGTCATGTAAACTCGATTTGTATCAACAGGAAATGTATCTGAAGTATAATAAATCAGAGTTCTCAGAAAACCATAATCATCAATACCATCTTCATTAGCTGGATCGCAGCATTGTCCAAAATTCCAAGAATTCTCGTACCCATGAGGATAAACGACAATTGCATTATTTTCCTCTGCTATTCGATCCATATCAGATAGTCGGTACTGGT
>JAYYHK010000059.1:0-2714 GCA_036148495.1 Thermoplasmatota archaeon
TTTTGATATTGGCAATTATGGTTTCTATTACAGGAACTATGCTTGCTTGGGGTATTCCTCAAATCCAGGAAAGCGAAGCTTATGCGATTTACACTTCAGCTCAAAACAATTTTCTAAATTTTGATGCAGATTTAGATCAAGTTATAATTCAAGGTGAAGGAAGTTCTCGTTCATCGACGGTTTCGTTTAGTGCTGGAACCTTTGTACATAGGGAAAATCTCGATGAAATCAGATATTACTACGAAACTACTGCTTGGTCATCTTTTGAGATTCTAGGTATTAAAAATGAGGCAACCTCTTTTGCCATTATAGATAATAAAGGAGTTATAGAAAATTTTGACATTACAATCTCTTACCCAAATGGGACAACCTGGGAAGGAGAATCATCAGCTCACATTGTATCAGATTTCCCGGCATTAGTTTACGGAACCACTGCAACTTATTCTAGTACAGATAATGGCACAGTTGTAGGAGGCTTTTTCGTTTACGGCGTTGACTCACTTTCCTACAAGTATTCCTCAGTTTCAGGAGTTTACAAAATGCGTCTCTTTAACGGTGGAATTGTCACTCGAGAACCAGGCGGCTTATTTTTTGTAAGTTCCAAACCAATTATTCGTTCTATCAGTACTGCAGACTCATACGACTCCCTGGTATTATACCAGACTGATTACAATATGACAACAGGAGCTAAATCTTTGACGGGAGGCAATTATAATTTTGAAGCTCGTAATCAAGGAGGCAAAGATTCTTCTTTTGAAGTCTACAGCGTTAGAATTGGTTTTACCGGTGATAGCTCAACAGCTCTGAAAAATTATTACTCAACTTATTGGAGTTTTGGCCCTGAAACATATTCAATCTCCAGTACACAGTCAACAGCCGCAGCTAACATGGGTTTTGAGGAAGATATAATTTACAAACAAGATACTGCATTTGACTTTAGGATTCTGGAGAGGACGATTCATGTCACGTTTAACCTCAGATGATTCTGCAGCTTCCCAGTTAATCGGGTATGTTTACACTGCATTGATCTCAGTTTTAATTTTGTCTTCAATGATGCTCACGTCCAGCACCATGTTGAATGGTAGTGTATCTAACACAGCACAAGAAGAAGCTGAGCAATTAGCACTTTATTTCCAGTTAGCAGTGGAAGACTTGCTTAACACAATTAGAGAATATCCCGGTTCTACTCCAGTAATGGTTTTAGACACCGGAATTGAGGCTATTAATCACGGAATTCAGTATAAAGTTACGGGTTCAACTACAGGGTTAAAAGTTACCACAATTCAGCCTAGAGGTGGCTCATTTGAGGTTACTTTTCCTTTGACTCCAGCAGTGTCAATTGAAACTCCAAACACAGCTTCTTTAAAGTCAACCACTTCTTATATAGTCATATCCTATGATGTTGATCTAAAGGTTGTCAAATTAACCTCAGGATGATAAGATGAGTGCTGCAAAAGAGACATTAGATGGGGCTTCCGGATTAATTGGTGAAGAAGAGGAACAAATTGATGAATCAAAGCTTTCTTGGAGAGAACGCCGTAAATTAAATAAGCAGAGAAAAGCTGAAGCTAAGAAGCGCAAAGCAGCTGAGAAAGATGGTGTTATTCATGACTTAGTTATGGATGATATTGAGATCGGCGAAGACTTTGAAGAGTTAGACACTTATCCAGTTAGGCCGCCTTTTTCATATGTTAGAGTATTATTTGATAAGAGAGATTATTCAAGATTTTATTATGTTGTTGAGCCTAAGAAGACTAAGCAAGAGAAAGAAGATTTGCAAGTAATCAAAGACGTTCTCCAAAGAGCCTTAAATATAGAAAGAGAAACTCTTGACGAGAGTCAAGAAGATTTTCTAAAACAAGCTGTTGACGATATATTAGACAGTTACAGATTAAAATCACGTAAGAGCAACCGTGATAAGATTCATTACTACATCGAGAGAGATTTGATTGGATATGGTAAAATTGATACTATGATGCAAGACCCTAACATTGAGGATGTCTCTTGTGACGGACCTGGCGTTGAAATTTTTGTTTATCACAGACGTTTTGAATCGTTAAGAACAAATGTGATGTGGGAAGATGAGTTAGAGCTAGAGCAATATATTATTCGTATGGCCCAACGCTGCGGAAAGCATATTTCAATTGCAGAGCCGCTTCTTGATGCAACCTTAATGGATGGTTCACGTATAGTTATGACGCTAGGTAGAGAAGTTTCTACTAAAGGTTCGACATTTACTATTCGGCGTTTCAGAGATGAACCTTTTACGCCCGTTGATTTACTTGAGTTTAAGACGTTTTCATCAATGCAAATTGCATTTTTCTGGCTAGCGATGCAATATGGAATGTCCATGCTGTTTGTGGGAGGTACTGCATCGGGTAAAACAACATCTTTGAACGCTTGTTCACTTTTCCTTCCATGGCAGCATAAAATAGTTAGTATCGAGGAAACTCGTGAGTTAAACCTACCACATCCTAATTGGATTCCAGGTTGTACCAGACAAGGTTTTGGAGGAGAATCGGCAGGAAGTGGCGTAAAAGCAGCTGGTGAAGTTGACATGTATGATTTGTTAAGAGCAGCTTTGAGAGAACGTCCGGAATACATTATTGTGGGTGAAATTAGAGGTGCTGAAGCATATGTTCTTTTCCAGGCAATGGCAACAGGTCACACCACATATTCTACATTCCACGCAGATTCAATTCAGAGTTTAGTTC
>JAYYHK010000060.1:0-4419 GCA_036148495.1 Thermoplasmatota archaeon
TTGGAACAAGATTCTTTTCCAATTCCTGTGGCATCCGAAAGGGTACCAGGTGCTTGCGTTCCTATTGCTTCAAGAGTGTCGTAACCAGCTTCTCTTAATTTTTCTGCGATTGCAGGTCCCACTCCAGGCAAATCTTCTACAACTTTTATTTTTGCTTCGCTCATTTATGCCTCCTTGTAATGATTAAATCTAGGTTGGAAAATCAACCCTTGATCAGTCAAAGAATCTAATATTTCATCCAGCATAGGTCCGTCAATTCCTTCAAGAGAAACTGCGATACCTAAATCATCGTAATAAATTCCGTCGCCTTCATCTAATTTTTTAATTGTTTCTAGTACTTTAGTATCATTCTCTGAGGATTTAGAAGATGTTTCATCGTCGGCTTCCTTGATAACTTCGTCTTCTTTTTCAGTTACAGCTTCTTCATCAATGACACTCTCTTCCTTTACAGGTGCAGAATTTGCAGGTTCAAATTCGCCAGTGAAGTTAGATCTTTCAGAAGCACCCTCGCCTCCGTCTGCTAGTTTTGTTAAGCAATCATATAACAGTGCACTATAATTTTCAACAGCAACAGTAGGATAGAATTCTTTTGCGAGCTCAACTCCATCTTTCTCACGAAGAGTTAAATTCAAGTTATTATATTCGTCGTCGTTTGTACCGAATGATTTTGTTGCATTGATACGTTTAATCAATTCCTCACAGGCCTTTATTGCCCAGTGATTAATTTCATCCATTGAAACAGCCCTCATGCTTTCAGGCTGAACACTTACGTATGTTCTTTCACTATCCTCAGGAGTTCTTGCTCTTACTTTACCAACGCAAAGGATAGGCACTCCATTTTCCAATTTTGATAGTGCTGCAGCCCCCTCAGGGTTGTACTGTCCAGCTTGCAGGTAGTAGAAGTCTCCATTAGGATCAATTACTCTTGCAGTGTAGAACGGGTCGCTCTCAGATCCGCGATTTTCTAGTTGATCTAAAACACCTCCAATTAAGACGCGAGATAATTTTCCTCCAATCTCGGAAATCAAATAAGTTGGAGAATATTCTCTGTCTTCCACGTGTTTTTCAATGGCACCATTAAGTTCTTTTGCTAAGACAAGGACTCCAGGTTCTCTTCTTTGTGCCATTTAGCCCTCCAAGGCAGCCAAAAACTGTCTGGCGGCGTTTGGAACATTAATCTCAGTTGCAGCTTCACAAGATTTAGCAAAAAAAGATAAACCATACTCATCGGATCTTGCAAAACCTCTTAGTTTCAAAGGCTTTAGTAACAAGGCATCTTCCATTTCTTCTACCAAAGCTTCGGGTCCAAAGTTTTCTTTTACAAATTCTAAACAAGAGTCCAAATCTCTTCCAATTAACTTTTCAGTAATTTCTCGATTTAAATAAGCAGTACATGAGCCACTTCCATCGTCAAAAATCATCTTAACTCTTAGATCAGGTTCAGCATTTTTGCGGTCTTCGCCATTTCGAATTAATCTTTTTGTCTCTTTGTCTCTAAAGATTAAGCCACTTCCTTCTCTTATATTGAAAACATGACCTTCAATAACTGCATCAGATGCTCCATTTCGTTCATCTAATTGGGCTAGAGTGTAATTCATTCCAGTTTCATAGTCAGAAAGAGAAGGTAGATCATCATTTTCAAGTTCTGTAAATTTAGAATATTCTCCAAATTGCAGGTCTGGACCGTTGAATTCTTTTACATATGCGTTTTCTACAGAGTATGCTTTTCCAGCGACAATTCCGTGGTCTTCCCAAGACGTAAACCGACAGGTACCACTTTGGTCACCTATATTTCCTCCAAAAATAGTCTTTTCTTCACCCTTAATGTTTATTTTGCGAGGTTCAACATCAATCACTCGCAATTTAAGAGCAACATTTCTCATTCCAGGCTTGAGTCCTACAACTGTTACTTTTTGGGCACTTTGGGAAGTATTATTCCTAATAATTCCTAAATCAAGTCCTTTTAATTCTTCATCTTCGATCGATTTCATGACAGTACGATCTCCAATATTTACAGTAATAATGTCGTTCCAACTTTTTGTATATGCGTTTGAAATTTCTACGACGTCATTTGGTTGAAACTGGAATTCATCATTCCAAAATGTGTATCTTAGTTTACTACTCGAGTCTCCAATCTCACCTTCATAAATGGTTTTTTTAGATCCTTCTTTGGTATTAATTTCTTTTTTGTATACAGATACAATTTTAGCTTTTAGGCTTACACTAGTCTCTCCAGGTCCAACTTGAGCTAGTAGTTTTTCTCCACCAACGCTCAATTCATTTGGGTTTCCGTAGTGTTTTCTTACTATAGATTCTTTGGCAGTTGACAAGTCAATTCCATATTCATCTACATATCTTCTTAGTTCGTTTGCAATTACATTGCGTTCTAGCTTATCTCCGACAGCTTTTACGATGTCGTCGATGTGGTTTTCAAAATCAGGTTCGTTTTCTTGCATTAGAGCATCTCCTTGTTTTTTAGATTCGGACTCCACCCAAATCTATCCATTACTACCAGTCAGGGTATATATACTTATGGGTTTTGCGCCTTTTCACCCTAAAAGGCTATAAGGTGATAATGGGGTTTTAGCTATCTCAGGGAAGTATTATAATCGGGCCTCTCGTCGTAAATATAGGTTGATAACTTGAAAATAGATGAATTAACACCAAGAACTGGCCGCGTAAATATGCCAGTGAAGGTAATAAGTTTGGACGAACCTCGTTCTATGGATAATGGAACTATGGTTTGTGAAGGTCTAGTTGGTGATGAAACAGGAACAGTAATAATGAGTTTCTGGAACGATGAAATCGAAATAGCTCAAAGCGATGTTGTTTTAGATCTAAAAGATGCTAGAGCAAACTTAGTAAGAGGCCACATGCGCTTGAGCTTAGGTAAGAAAGGAAGTATGAAAGAATCAGATATTACTATGGATAACATTAAACAATCTGTAAATTTATCTGATTTAGAATATGAAATGCCCCGAATGGGAGGACGTGGTCGAGGAGGGCCAAGCCGTAAGCCATCAGGCCGTTGGGGAGATTTAATGAAGTTAAAACGTGAAACTGGCAATAAGAAATTCTTTAACAGAGATGAAATGTCAGAAGAACAAATTGAAGCCGCCATTAAAGAAATGGGAGGCGAGTAACTCTGGCAAGAAGAGGGAGGCACAGGCGCAGAGGTCCCAGTAAGGCGCAGCCTCCAGTAAGAAAAGATAAAAAAGTACAAAAAAGAAATAAGCCAAAGGCAATGTTGGACGAAGGACGTCGAACAGAAATGATTTACTTCCTTAAAGAAATAGTTTCAGATGCAGGCGTTTCAGATAAATTAGCAGAACCTTTTCTAGCCTCTTTAGCAGCTAAAGGCTCGAGAGAATCAGTTGACAGTGCAGTAGAATTTTTAGATTCAAAGATTGAAGAAGAATTTATATCAGAAGATTCTCGGGATCCAATAAAAAAAGTAATGAAACGCTTTACTAAATATCGTTGAATGGTCAATATTCCTAGCAGAAGTAAATTAGGAAAGTATTGGAATTTAAGAGAAAGTACAGTTTTTTTAAATCATGGATCATTTGGAGCCTGCCCAAAAGAAATATTAGCTTATCAAAGGCAACTGAGAGATCAATTAGAAGCAGATCCAATATATTTTCTAGATGTTAAAGCAAAAGAATTATGGGCAGAATCTATTGAAATCTTTTCAGAATTTATTAATGCCGATAAAAATGGCCTAGTATTTGTTCCTAATGCTACATCTGGGGTAAACACAGTATTGCGTTCTCTAGATTTAAGGCACAACGATGAAATTTTAGTTTTAGATCATGCTTACCAAGCCTGTTGGAATGCAGTAGATTATGCTACAAAAAAATCAGGTGCGAAAACAACCGTTGTCACTTTACCTTTCCCAATTACAAGCCCTGAAGAAATAATCAAAAGTATTTTGAATTCAGTTTCAAAAAATACTAAGCTAGCATTGATTGATACCGTAACAAGCCCTACGGGGATTAGGCTTCCATTTGAAATAATAGTCAAAGAACTTCAGTCCAGGGGAGTCGATGTACTCTTAGACGCAGCCCACGGTCCAGGAATAGTTCCTTTAGATTTGAATAAATTGCAAGCTGCTTATGTAACAGGCAACACTCACAAGTGGTTGTGCACTCCAAAGGGCTCAGCTTTTCTTTACATTAGAGAAGATAGAAGGGCCTTAATTCGCCCCTTATCAATTAGTCATGGCGCCTCAGTAGAGGGTAACATAAATGAAAAAATACGGCTAGAATTTGATTGGACTGGCACACAAGACCCAACTCCTTGGCTATGCATTCCGAAAAGCATAGAATTTGTTGGCAGTTTATCAGATAAAGGATGGGAAGGCATTATGAATCATAATACAAGTTTAGCAATTTCCGCTCGAAACACTATTCTTGAGGT
>JAYYHK010000061.1:0-3117 GCA_036148495.1 Thermoplasmatota archaeon
CTATAGCTGCCCATCAGTCAATTAGTAATTATTTAGCTGACATGACACTGAAAATTGATGCCGCAAGATTGCAAGTTTACAAGTCAGCTTGGGCAAAGCAAGAACATTATGAAAATAACTCTAAACGGCATACTCTAGAGGCCTCAATTGCAAAGCTGAGTGCTGGAGATACTGCAATGTGGGTTTCTGAAAGGGCTGTGCAAGTTCTAGGTGGATATGGTTACACTAAAGATTTTCCCGCTGAAAGATTTTTTAGAGATGCAAAGATAACACAAATTTACGAAGGTACGCAAGAAGTTCAAAGACTAGTAATCGCCCGAGAAATTGGAAAGTAATAGCAAAAACTTTATGACTGTGTTTGTAAACTGCTATACAGGCTATTAGTCATAACAGAATTAACGGTGTAAACAATGCGTATAGGAATACCAAAAGAAAAGAATGAAAAAGAAACTCGTGTAGCTGTGGTTCCAGTTTCAATACCTAAACTATCAAAACTTGGATTTGAAGTTATAATTGAGGAAAATGCAGGTAAAAAATCGGGATATTCAAACGCAGAGTATGAAGAAAAAGGTGCCAAAATATCCTCAATAGATGATGTTATGAAGTCTGAATTAATTGCCTCTATAGATGTCCCTGACTTCAGCAGTATGAAGAAAGGGCAAATGCTAGCATGCGTGGCAGATCCATTCAGAAATCTAGAGCAAACAAAAAAAATCATTGACGCTGGTATAACATTACTGTCTTTGGAAGTAATTCCTCGGAGGTTATCAAAAGGTCAATCGATGGACGTTAACTCTAGCCAAGACAATTTATCTGGTTACAAGGCTGCATTGCTGGGATCACAGAACATTGCTAAGATGGTGCCTATGATGATGACATCGGCAGGAACTGTAAAGCCTGCTAAATTCGTAATTCAGGGAGCTGCCGTAGCTGGACTTCAAGCCATTGCAACGGCTAAAAGACTCGGTGGAGCTATACAAGCTATAGATGTTAGATTAGCTGCAAAACAAGATACCGAAAGTTTGGGTGCAAAATTTATAGATGTTCCAGGATGGAAAGATGCTGAAAGCTCTAGTGGACATGCATCGCTATTTACTGATACTGATTTACAAAACGCCTTTGATAATGCTTTAATGGATGCAGTCAGGGACGCTGATGTAGTCATTACAACAGCTAGATTGTTTGGAGCTAATGCACCCAAACTGTTCTTCGGTAAGGAAAATAATGAGAAAATGACTCAAGAAATGAAAGAAGGTTCTGTAATAGTCGATATGAATACTGATACTGGCGGCAATATTAACGGAAGTAAGGAGGGTGAAATCATCGAAAAGGATGGAGTAACAATAGTAGGAATTCCCATGCTATGCAGAACAATCCCAAATACAGCATCAATGCTTTACTCAAATAATGTTACAAACTTTGTTACTGTTCTTGTTAACGAGGGAAAACTTGGTATAAATCAAAATGAAGAAGTTTTAACAGGTGATGAGGGAGGAATTTCTGCCGGATATGGTGGAATTTTAATTTCAATGGATGGTAAAATACATGAAAACCATACTAAATTAATGGAGGTAATGAAGTAATGGAACTAATAACTCTAATTGGAGCTGTAACTGTTTTCATATTGGCCATTTTTTTAGGCTTTGAACTAATAACAAAAGTTCCTCCAACTCTTCATACTCCACTTATGTCTGGTGCTAATGCTATATCTGGAATTACAATAGTAGGTGCATTAATTTTCTCAAACACCGATTTTAACGGAGGAGATCCTGGCTTCGCAGCTTGGCTTGCCTTTTTCGCCCTGATATTAGCTACAATTAATGTAGTTGGTGGATTTGCTGTCACAAATAGAATGTTGAATATGATTGCAGGAAAAAGAGGAGGTAAATAATGGACGAGGCTGTATGGGATATTGGATACTTGTTCGCTTCAATATTATTTATTTTAGGCCTAAAGAAGCTAGGTCATCCTCGCACAGCTCCAACAGGAAACTTGTATGGCTCAATGGGTATGCTGGTTGCTATAATTGTTACAATAGCTCAAATGGATTTTGGTGAAACAAACAATTTCATCTTGATTGCGGCAGGATTAGCTATTGGAGCTTCTATCGGATACCTAATGGCCGTAAGAGTACAGATGACCGGGATGCCCGAAATGGTTGCACTCTTCAACGGATTTGGAGGTGCTGCTAGCGCTCTGGTAGCTGCTTCAGAAGTGTTCAGAAGAATTAACGAAAACGACCTTCCAAGTGGGTTGGAGTTGCATGTTGCATGGACTGCAATTGGGCTTTCTGCGTTAGTCGGCTGGGTTACTCTCAGTGGAAGTTTATTGGCCATGATGAAATTGAAAGGAGGAATTGAATTATTTGGTACCTGGTATAGAACTCCAACCTGGGGGCCAGAATGGTTGAATTATGTAAAAGGACTTTTACTAATTTCAATAGTAGGGTTGCTTTACATGACAATCGAAGAACCTGGGAATCAAGATTATGTCGTAGCAATCATTACATTATCTTCCATTCTTGGGATATTGTTTGTTCTCCCTATTGGGGGAGCTGATATGCCTGTTGTTGTAAGCCTTCTAAATTCTCTCTCTGGTATTGCTGCAGCATTTACTGGCTTCATAATCGGAAATAATGTATTAATCATTGCAGGATCAATGGTAGGTGCAGCTGGCTTAATCCTAACAAACATAATGTGTAAGGCAATGAACCGAGAATTAATTGATGTACTGTTCAAATCTTTTGGCGGGTCCGACAAAGAGCAGGTAACAAGAACTAAAGTAGGCTCTGACCCTGAAGAGGTAGCCATGGTTTGTGATGGCATATCAAAATGTGTTATAATTCCAGGATACGGAATGGCAGTATCACAATGTCAACATCAAGTTAGAGAATTTGCTGAAATCTTAGAAGCAAATGGCTGCGAAGTGAAGTATGGAATACATCCCGTAGCTGGTAGAATGCCTGGTCATATGAATGTATTACTCACAGAAGCTAGTGTTCCTTATGAGAAGCTAATCGAAATGGACGACATTAACTCGGAAATGGGAGAATGTGATGTTGCTTTAGTTGTTGGGGCAAATGATACCGTTAACCCTGCAGCAAGAAGTGGAGAAGGG
>JAYYHK010000062.1:0-2590 GCA_036148495.1 Thermoplasmatota archaeon
TGAGCATTATCAACGCCAGTATCTACAATTGCGATAGAAATTCCTTCACCGTAAATTCCATGGTTAAGCCATACATCATCAACACCCATTGCAGGCACTGCGTCAGCCATGTGTGGCTCGGCTTTACCAATGTCATCTAGCATGACAACTCCATCCCAAGTAGCAACCTCAGAAACTAAACTTCTAGGCATTGTGGTTCCCACTAAGTCAATGTATTGAGCTCGGAAAGTAACCTTGATGCCAGCATTTTCTAGCATTTCGATGTCGTAATCAGTAGGGTGATGGTCATATCTTACAAATACTCGAGCTTCTCCAGCCTTGAAAAATTCTTCACCTTGTGCAAGTTTCCAAGTTAATAGGTCAGAAATTCCATTACGATCCTTATCTCTAGAATAAGTATCCCACCAGTTTAGATTGTTTTCAGAAGATATACTATTATCCAATTTTTCTTCAGTAGACATCCCGACAAAGCCAGTGCTGAGAAGCAAAAAAATTACGATTCCAGCCATTATAGCTTTGCGTTGCATAATAATGAGATGTAGGACTTTGATTAAAGAACTTACGATTTGTTTGAATGCTCTATTCCGCTTCGGACTCTTACTGCCATACCCTGCTGATTAAGTTCAATTTCTTTAGGTCCTACCATTAATTTTCCAAAAGCGATTAATTCATCTTTTGGAGTGACTACAATACATTCATCTAGACATTTTAGGTTCGAGTCAATGCCCTCAATAAATTTACAAAAGACACTTTTTCCTTTTCGATTAAATTCTGCAGTCTCGGCATTAACAACAACACGGTAAGCGGACTTCTTTAAATTCTCGTGCAGTAACTCAGCACCACGCCTTTGAAGTATAAACATTCCTCTTCGATGAGAGAGTGATGCTACGTGTTCACCGTCTAAAAGTAAATTTCTCAGTCTTTTAGTTTTTCTACTTATTACTAATTCAGTTTCTCCATCTGTAAATATTTTTCCAACCCCTGGGCCGAATTGATAGTCCAGAATAGTTTTAACACGACTAATGTCCCACTCTTGCATCTTCCATCCTTCGATATCATCTTGTAATAATCCGGGATGAAATGGATAGGTTTCAGATAGATGGTTTGGTACTTTTCCAAAGTAAGGGTGCAGCATTTCACCAGACTTGAATGAATTTTTTAGATTAGAAAAAATAGGTCTAATATTTGATTTTTCTCCGCTTTTTATGGGAGTTTTAAACCGATAAGCAGGTTCAAACTTACTAATCCAATCAATATTACTTTCTATAACGTCAAATACCTTCATTAAAGCTGGAGAAGATCGTAACCGACTTTCTACCAGTTCCCATAGTAATCCATCGTGTATGGCCTGTTTAATTCTTCTGATTTCAGCAAAAGAGACCATGAGATTATGCTTTGCGATTATTTTCTGTCTTTTATCTTTATCGAGCTTTTTTAGTTTAGTGGCAGTCATACCAGGGAATGCTGAAAATTCGTTAGGTAATTCTTCTAATTCATCTAGGTTTTTAGTTCCCCATGTGAACATCAAGCTATCTCTAGAAGCAAACTTAGCGTAACTTGCACTATCAAAAACATCACATCCCAAAAAAGCAGCCAATGCAAAAACCATTGGATGACCGCAACCAAAAAGATGTACTGGCCTTGAAATATCAAGTCCTTTTTTAGAGGCTAAAATAACTTCAGATAAAATTTTGAAGTTATTCTTTTCCATAAGAGGAACGACTCCTCCTATTGGAAAAATCTCTGCATTTGTTCTTGAGGCCATTTCAGCAGCTTTTGTCCTTAAGTCAAGATGTCTTCCGCCTTGAATTGGTGCAGCCAAGAATATATCGCCCTTGTTGACGTCGGCAATTTCAATTCTCCTTTGAGTTTCAGTTAATTCCTTTTTTGCATCTTCAAATCTGGTTTCTGGTTCACAAAAAACATCCAAAACAGTTCCAATATCGACCTTAATTTTTTTCTGGAAATCGAGTATTTCTTCTGGTTTCATTTCGATTTCTCCATATACGTGTGATTGGAAAGTTCCACTGTCTGTCATTATTGGACCTAACCAGTTAACTAAGCCATGCACTCCTTTTTCCTCGGCTATTTCTTTTAAATTTGGATTTTTGTAAATAATATAGCTGTTTGTAATAATCCCTTGAGCACCACATTCAGATAATTCTTCCATAGATAAAGTCATTATCTTTGGATTAACAACAGGGAGTAAAGTTGGAGTATCTAGTACTCCGTGTTTGGTTTTAATTCTTCCAAGTCGCGCAAGTCCATCTCGCTTATTGATTTCAAACAATAAATCTCCACGAAGAAACCTTTATTTCAATTCATCTCTAAATTGTACAATGGACGATTTGAATATACGCGTAACAGGCATGACCTGTGCATCTTGTGTAGCGTCAGTTGAGTCCATTGTAAGTAATTTGGAAGGCGTAGAATCAGTCAGAGTTAATCTTCCTCTTGAGAAAGCCACTATTAGGTTGTCAGAAGGTGCTGAAAAAAATATAGAATCGATTCAGAGCGCAATTAGCAAAGGAGGATTTGGTGCGGAAGAGTATGTAGATCCTAAGAAATACAGACAAGAATATTTAGAAAA
>JAYYHK010000063.1:0-4879 GCA_036148495.1 Thermoplasmatota archaeon
TTATCAGTCAATTCTGGCAATGTGTTTACATGTATTTCTGGATCTGTCTTTTTATTATCTCCAGGATTTTCTCCATTGTAAAAAATATATTCATTACCACTATCCATAGTAGCTATAAAATTGTAAAAAATAACTTCATCTCCTGGTGCGGAAACTGTATCTCCCGCAGTCAAGGTAACAGGTGTTTTCCAAGTTCCATCTAAATCGTCTCCTGTACCATCACAATCTCCAACGTCAGTGTCACATTCCAAAGCTACTTCGCTAGTCCATGTGCCATCATTATCACCAAAGATTGCCACAAAAGAGGTTATAGCTTCGTCAAGATCATTATTTGCATTCAAAACCACGCTAAATGAAATTCCTGCTGATGGATCTAGCCTTGTTTGGTCTGTAGGTTCATAGGACCCATTATTCAAGCTTGCTTCAGACGTGCCTACTAAGAAAAGAGATAGTACGGCAAAGGCCAATGCGGACATAAATGCAACACGATTATTTATCATTTCTACACCAATTGCGTGAAGTTAAAAACCCGTAGATTAGACTTACAAGTTAATAAGTTCGGAGTTTGTACTACAATCGCTCTTTATATAAATTTATATGTCCGATTATGAGTGTAAAAAGAGATAAATATAAGCTTGACTAGTTTGTATAGATTAATGTCCGATAATTCTAAATTTAAAATAAACACTTTAGACATAATTAAATGTATTTCTTCGTCGGAAGATGGTAAGAAAATTGCTTTTGGGAACAATAGTGGGAATATTAACCTAGTAGATAACGAAGGACAAAACATTTGGCAAAAAAATATCGGAGAGGGTACTTACGGGATCGCCATAATGAAAGATGGGAATAGAGTTGTTTGTGGCGGTAAAGATTGCAAGCTAAGAATGTTCAACTCTTTAGGAAACGTCGAGTGGGAAGCTAACGTCGGAAAAGCGATTTGGTCTCTTTCAGTTGACCCTAACGGGCAAGTGATAGTAGTAGGAACCGGAGATTCTGTAGCTATGTTTACAGATAGCGGTTCAAAGCTATGGGAATACGAAACTAGTAGAGCAATGGTGGGCGTTGGTGTTTCAAGAAATGGAGCAAACGTGGTAGCGTGCGCTGATGAATTTTTATACTGTATAGATTCAGGCGGTAATTTATCATGGAAAAAACAGAGAAGTGATGCCTTGTGGGATGTAGATATTGAAAAAGATAACAATTTGGTGATAATAGGAGGATGGGATTGCACAGTATATGCTTTAGACCTACAAGGAAATGAAGTTTGGAGTTACAAAACTGAAGGATATGTGCGTTCCGTTAAACCACTAGAAGATGGTGGTGTATTAGCTGGATCTCATGATCATAAAATTTACAGACTGAGTGACAAGGGAGAAGTTAAAAAAATATACGATGTTGAGGCAGAAATAACATGTGTTTGTACTTCTTTATCGACAGACCTTGTTTACGCAGGAGCAGGAAATAATATTTTTGGTTTTGACGGAAATTATGAAGACTACACGAAAACTGAAAATTTTGAAGTGAATAATTCCGTGCCGATTGAAGAAAATGAAAAAACAGTGTCAGAAGATAGTGATGGTTATGAACCAATGTTTGGATTTGGAATGTTTGATGAACCAAGTCCCGATACCACTGAGATTCTAGAAAGGGACGAGTACAGCGACGATGATACATACTCTGAGACAAAGAATTATTCAGATAATTATGCCAGCACATACCAGAGTACCAGACCTTCATATCAAGATAGCACGGAAAATATTGACAGAGGTGGAGAATACAGAGAATTCGCAGCTAAGGTACTAAAAGGAGATGTTAAAAATTACTTGAGACTGGGCAATACAGCATGGTTGGAAAAACGTTTAGAGAGGGCTGCAGAACATTTTAGAAAAGCTACTGAAATAGATCCTGAAGAGCCAAGAGCTTGGCACAATTTAGCCGTTTGTAATTATCACCTTGCCTTGAAAAGAAACCCTGACGACGTGGAAGGTGCAGTGGCAAGCGCTTATGAACCTCTCAAAGTAGCGAAAGAAAAAGGTGGCAATAAGTACACAAGTGTTGACAAAACTTTAGCTTTTTTAGCCTCTCAGATAGGGATTGAAGAATAAGCTAGATTTCGGTAATAATTGATTCATAATAGGCGTAACTTACGTAGAGAATCCAATCATTTCCTTGATCTACTTCATTGAATAATTCAGGAACTATAGATGGAGCATCATTGCACGTAATAGAAGTAATCCAAGTACCTTGCCCTTTTGCACTAGTATAACCATTTTGGAACAAATATTGTCTCACTTCAGATTCTGAACCTAGTGACAGCATCAAATTATCAGGTATAGAAGATAATACGTCAAATTCAATCTCCAGATTGCCTGAAGTCCCGTTGTCTGATAAATTAAAAACATAATTAGTCGAAACTCCTAAAGAAAAATCATCCGGAAATAAAGTACCTACTACTGGATTATCTGGAGAATCTAACTCTTCATCTTCTTCCCACTCTAAATCATAAGTAACGGAAGTTAAATTGTAAGGATAATTGTGATTTTGTGTTGTAGTTGCACCTTCTGCTGTGTAGCCTGCAAATGCAGGTATTGTAATTTCATTCTGAACGAATTCTACATTGTAAGTTCTGATATTAACAAGAACCCAGGTTTCTGCAGTACTTGATTCATTGCTAGGATCAGTAACTGTCAGTGTAACTGTATAGTTGCCTGTACTTTTGTATTCGTGATTTGGTCGTAAAAGAGTAGATTTAGCACCGTCTCCGAAATCCCATTCAAACTCTAGCACATCTCCGTCAGGATCACTTGAAGCTCCGCCGTCAAAAAAGGCTATACTATTTACCTTAACCTGCTGACCTACACCACCATATGTAGCTTCTAAGCTGGCAACTGGGGCCTGATTTCTGTATAGTATGTCTACCTCTTTCTTTGCAACTCCAATCCTACTACTTTCGTCAATTACAGTCAAAGTAACTGTGTAAGTACCTTCATCCGCGTAAGTATGCTTTACATTTTTACCTGAACTTCCTGTGCTATCTCCAAAATCCCATAAAAATTTAGCTCCCTTTGGATTGTTCCCTGAGGCCATGAACTGGATTGAATCACCCTCAACAAATGATTCAGCAAGGACTGAAATATCAACACCATCTATTGACTCAGGAGTACTATCTAAACAACCCGGAATTAGCATCATCGCAGCTATAAGCCATATCTTGCGCACAGTAAGCTAAATACCGCTCATTTAATAATTAAGCCACCTACCGATACTCTTTATTAGAGCGTGAAACGGTGGCATGTAGGTATTTTTATGCAAGCAGGACACATGGCATATGACCGCGCAATAACTGTATTTTCTCCCGATGGGAGATTATTTCAAGTTGAATACGCAAGGGAAGCAGTAAAGAGAGGGACCACCACCGTTGGTGTTAAATTCAAAAACGGTGTTGTATTAATAGTAGACAAAAGATTAAGCTCTAAATTAATAGAAGCAGACAGTATTGAAAAAATATTCAAAATAGATGGGCACGTGGGTTGTGCCACTTCTGGCTTAGTTGCCGATGCAAGAGCCCTAGTTGATAAGGCTCGAGTTGAATGTCAAGTAAATTCGTTTAACTATGATGAAGAACTTGCTGTAGCATCTTTAGTAAAAAAGCTATGTGATTTTAAACAAAGTTATACTCAATATGGTGGAGTAAGGCCTTTTGGAACTGCGATGTTAATTGCAGGAATTGATGCATCTGGACCTCACCTTTACGAAACTGATCCCTCTGGGGCAATGATGGCTTACAAGGCCGGAGGAATTGGTGCTGGTAGAAATGAAGTCATGGAAGTTTTTGAAAAAGATTATAAAGAAAATATGACTGAAAAACAAGCCATTAATCTAGGATTGAAAGCGCTTGCTGCAGCCAATGAGAATAATCTAAAGGCTGAAGTTATAGAAATTGCTGTAATTAGCACCGAAAGAGAGTTCGGAACTTTAGACCCTGAAGTAGTTAGTGGAGAAATTAAAAAAATTAAGTAATGGTATCTCTTGAAGATGCTGTAATTGCCAGACTTGAATCTGGCGGGCATCGTTTTGAAATACTAATTGACCCAAATGAAGCGCAGTCTTACAAAGAAGGCGACGAAATTGACTGGGAAGATAGCATAGCAGTAGATGGTGTATGGGCAGATAGTGCAAAGGGTGAGAGATCCCCTGAAAATATTTTAGATGAATTTTTTGGTTCGTCTGATTTAATAGAAATATACAAAAAAATTTTAACCGAAGGTACTATTCAGTTAACCTCTGAACAAAAAAAAGAAATGATTGACAATAAAAGAAAACAAATATTGTCACATATTGTTGCTAACGCAATGAACCCTCAAACCGGCGGAGCACATCCCCCACAAAGAATTGAAAATGCTATAGTTGAAGCAAAATATAATTTCGACCCCATAAGAAGTGTTGAAAAACAAGTTGAAGATATCGTAAGAAAAATAAGACCACTCATTCCTATTTCATTTGAAAAAGTCAAAGCAGCTGTAAAGATTCCTGCAATACATGTTGGGAAATGCTACGGACAAATTTCAGGACTTGGAACTATTGAAAATGAAGAATACCAAAGCGATGGAAGTTGGATAGGTATTATTAAGATGTCAGCAGCGTCATATAACGAACTTGAGAATTTACTCGGAGCTGTCACAAAAGGCTCTGCTGAATTAAAAATCATTTAAAACAAATCTTCATATAGGGCCAAGTTTGGAATGGAACGTTATAATTGAAAAAATAATGGATGATTCATATGAGCGAAGAATCAAAAAATAATAAAAATAGTGAGAACTCTAAAGGTTTCGTACTCCCGGGTGATTTGCTGGATACAAAAAGTAAGCCCGGTAAA
>JAYYHK010000064.1:0-4404 GCA_036148495.1 Thermoplasmatota archaeon
GGTTTGTGCGAATCATCCCAGGGGAATGATACGATAGCAGGCATGGAGTAGGGGTGGTTTTTAACGATATACTTTTCTAATTTATCAAATTTTTTCTTGGAAGTTTTAATCAAAATGATGTGCTCAGTGTCATCTCTTAGCTCACCTTCCCATGAATAAATTGTTCTAACTGGCCAAAAATTACAGCATGAGCCTAACTGAGCCACTACAATTTCTTTTGCAAGAGTTTCGGCACTTTTCTCGTCTGGTGCTGTAGTGTAGACAGTTATACTCATTCATTATTCATTTCGAGCATGTATTAAATAGTCCCCCTTTCGTAGCGAACAACTCGCGTTTAACCCGTGATTAATGAAGACAAACGTCTGAAAGAGGTAAAAAAATGGCAAATCCGTTATTTGTAACATACGAAGCTCCTTCCGAGCTATCAGAGAAAGCGTACCTTGCAGCTGAAACTGCAAGAGATGGTGGTAAAGTTAGAAAAGGTTCTAACGAAGTCACTAAGATTATTGAGAGAGGTCAAGCTAAATTAGTCATAATGGCTCTTGACGTTGAACCTCCTGAAATTCTTGCACACTTACCAATGCTTTGTGAAGAGAAACAAATCCCTTACACATATGTCCCATCCAGAGATGAACTTGGTAAAGCCGCAGGTTTGAAAGTAACTACTGCAGCTATAGCAATAACCGAAATTGGAAAGAAAAAAGGCGCTTTAGAAGAAGTCGTTAAGGCTATTCAAGCAGCTAAGAAGTAATAACGATGGACGGAATTCCTGCACAAGTCGTAGAAGTACTCGGACGTACTGGAATGAGAGGTGAAGCAACCTCTGTAAAAGTTAGAGTACTTGATGGTGATGACCGTGGTAGAATTATTAGACGTAATGTATTAGGTCCAGTAGATATTGGAGATCAATTGCTTCTGATGGATTCTTCAAGAGAAGCTAAAGCATTAGATAGGAGATAGAAATGGTTGAAACTAAAAAGTGTTCATTTACAGGAAAACCAATACCGCCAGGTACTGGCATGATGTATGTGAAGAAGACAGGTCAAGTTCTTTATTTCATTAATTCGAAAGCTAAAAAGAATTACATAGAATTAGGTAGAGTTCCAGCACGTACACGTTGGACCGATGTAGCAAGAAAGAAGAGAGAGCAATGAGTAAAGAAGTAACATACGTAATGGTTAAACCAGACGGTGTTCAAAGATCATTGGTTGGAGAAATAATTCAACGCTTCGAGAGAAAGGGGTTGCAATTGGTTGGTCTCAAGCAAGTTATTCCTAGCGAAGAAATAGCTAAGAAACACTATGAGGTACATTCTGAGAGACCTTTTTTTCCTGGTTTAATCAAATTTATTACAAGTGGTCCAGTAGTTTGTATGGCTTGGTCAGGTCGTGATGCAATCAGTGTAGCACGTAATTTGATAGGGCCAACAAACGGTCGCGAGGCATCTCCAGGCACAATTCGCGGAGATTTTGGAATGGATATTGGATATAATATGATTCATGGTTCAGACGCTGCCGAAACTGCAGAATTTGAGTTAGGTTTATGGTTCCCTGAGGGGTTAAATGAATGGACACAAGATAGCCAATCTTGGGTTTACGAATAAATCTAATAGGTCACAGTTTTAATCCCATTTCTAATGGTGAAATAATGTCTAATCCACAAGATTCACGAGTGGGTGTTATTCGTATTGAAGGTACTAACTGCGAAGATGAGTCCGCGCAAGCTTTTTCATCATTGGGTTGCGAAGTGGAGAAAGTTCACCTAAAGCAACTAGTAGGAGAGGTAGAGCCTTCAAATTGCCGGAATTTAAACGATTACGATGCGTTGTATTTCCCAGGAGGTTTTAGCTCAGGAGATTACGTAAGGGCAGGTGCCATTTTTGCATCAAGGATGAAAGCAGGCCTTAAAACACAAATTGATGATTTCATTAGTTCAGGCAAGCCAGTATTAGGAATTTGCAACGGTTTTCAAATCTTAGTCGAGTTAGGGGCTTTGCCGGGAACAGATAGTGGGACAACAAAGATACCTAATGCCGTTCTCCATACTAATGATTCTAACAGGTTTGAAGCAAGACACGTTAATTTGAAAGTAAACTCATCAAACAAAAGTTTCTTTTTAGATAAATATGAAACCGATCAAGTATTGGCTATTCCTAACGCGCATGCAGAGGGAAAGTTAATTTTGGATAAAGATAAATTAACTGAAATCGAGAGTAACAATCAGATTGCTTTTAGATATTGTAATTCAGAAGGTTCATTGGAAGCTGGATATCCTTGGAATCCTAACGGTGCACCTAACGATATTGCAGGGATTACGAACTCTAGAGGAAATGTCCTAGGAATGATGCCACACCCTGAGCGAGTTTTTCATGGTTGGCAGCATACAGATTGGACATCTACAGGTAAAAATCCAGAAGGTCCTGGAGATGGTAGAGCTTTGTTTGAGGGAGTTGTTGAATTTCTTTGCAAATAAATGATTTAGATGTTGCAATCAAGGCAGTTATTCGAGCGTCTGAGATTATCGCTGAAAGTTATGGCAATTTCAAGCAATTAGATTTTAAGTCAGATATTGATGTTGTAACCGAAGTAGATTTTCGATGCGAGGAAGCGATTACTAAAATTTTACGAGACGAAACTCCAGAATATGGAATTATTGCAGAAGAAGGAACTAGTTTTCCTGGCGAAAAAGTATGGATAGTAGATCCTCTTGATGGGACTATTAATTTTTCGCACTCGTTTCCATTATTTGGCCCATCAATTGGATTGTGCAAAGGAAATGAAGTATTAGTTGGTGTGATTGCAGATCCAGTACGTAAAGAGTTATTTTATGCATCAAAGGGAAATGGAGCTTTTTTGAATGATTTATACAACAATGGAGAACCTAAACGTTTACATGTTTCAAATGTCAGTAAAATGAAGCAAGCAATTGTAGCTTCAAGTCTTCCTTATAATCGAGATGGTGAATATTACAAGGAAATGGGACGTAAATTTGTAGCTCTAGAAAAAGAGATTCAGTCAACAAGGAAGTTAGGAATGGCTGCGCTAACTATGGCATATATTGCAGCAGGCAGATTAGAGGGTTATATCGTGACTGGCGCAAAATCTTGGGACATGGCCGGAGGAATAGCGATTCTAGAAGAAGCAGGAGGAAAAATTACGAATTACAAGGGCGAGCCATATACACTAGACACGTTTGAATGGCTTGCTTCTAATGGCCATTTACATGAAAACTTTGTAGAGATATACAAATAATTAATTTAGCCAGTTCTTTGGAGTATTATGACAAATCAATTGTACATGACTATGAATGATGGGTACAAGATTCCAGTTGTAGGGTTAGGTACTTGGAAATCAGAGCCTGGCGATTCAACCTACAATGCAGTTTTTGATTCTATTGAAGCAGGCTATAGACACATAGACACAGCTAGAGCTTACGATAATGAATCAGACGTAGGTAGAGCAATTAATGCAGTAAGCGTTCCGCGAAATGATTTGTTTATAACTACAAAATTATGGAATAAAGACCAAGGCTATGAAACGGCGCTTGAGGCATGCGAGAAGAGTTTAGCAAGGTTAGATTGTGGATATATTGATCTTTACCTAATCCACTGGCCGTTGAAAGATTTAAGAAATGATTCTTGGAGGGCTTTCATAGAGCTCCGAAATAAAGGTCTTTGTAGATCTATAGGTGTGAGTAATTTTACTATCGATAATTTGAAAGAATTAGAGTCAAAATACGATATTTTACCTGCAATTAATCAGGTAGAATTCCATCCTTATCATTATCAAAGAGATCTTTTAGAATATTGTAACTCGAAAAACATAATTATTGAGGCTTACAGTCCATTAGTTCATGCGAAGCGTATGGACGAGCCGCGATTAGTCAAGATTTCAGAAGAATTAGGCAAGACTCCTGCTCAAGTTTTGATTCGTTGGGCAATTCAAAGAGAGATGGTCGTGCTTCCTAAATCAGTTAATCGAGACAGAATCATAGAAAACTTTGCAGTTTTCGATTTTGAAATTCCAAATTCAGTGATGAATCAGTTGGATGATTTAGATGAAAGATATGTGACCTGTTGGGACCCACATAATCCACCTCCTTACGCTCCAGTTTAGATAAAGAAGCACAAAAAAATAATTTATTGAGCTCTAATCCATTATTTTGTGTATGCAAAATGCATATATATGCAAAATGCATACTTTTTAATACTATTGTCTTCATAACGATAATATGTCTAAAACAGACTACACTTCCATAAGAGTAACTAAAAAAGTAAAAGAAAGTCTTCAAAAATATGTTGAAGAATGCTATGATGATCTATCAATTAATTCAATGCTGAAAGTTCATATAGAAAATTTGAATGATGGCCACGTTAGATTTCCAAAGTATGGAATGTACGAATGC
>JAYYHK010000065.1:0-2580 GCA_036148495.1 Thermoplasmatota archaeon
TCGTGTGATGCTTGTAGTTACCGGTGTCAAATCTTCTCAGATATTGGGACCCCCAGACGGAGTAGATGATGGAATGCAAAGTAAATACGGAATAGATTTCGTACATTAGCAAGATGAGCTTTATCAACAGAGTTTGGAAAACGCAGCAGAAACTTGAAGAACGTTTCAAAAGAATCGGCAGAGGCCAATATGGTAGAGTTTTACGTTTAGCTCGTAAGCCAACTAACGAAGAATTTGTAAAAAGTTCTTGGGTAGTAGGAATTGGAATCGGAATTGTCGGACTCATTGGTTTTGTAGTGTATTACGTATGGCTAAAGGCGCCACCAATCGTAGCTGATTTACTAGGAATTTAAAAATGGCAAAATTTATCGAAGAAAAAAAAGAAACTGAAGAAGTTATTAATGAACCTTCATCCGATACACAGATTTACACAATGAAATCTCAAATCGGACATGAAAGAACTGCTAGTGAAAGGCTAGCTGATAGAGTGCGAAGAAGTGGAGCTCCAATTTATGCTATCTTGGCTCCATCTAAACTTCGTGGGTTTATTTTTGTAGAAACTGATAGTCCTGAAGCCTTGCGAGATAATCTAAAAGGGTTGACTCATGCACGTGGTATGGTTATGAACAAAGGTATTGGATATGGTAGATCTAAACAACCAGATACCTTTGGTACTGTAACACTTGAAGAATTAACTCCGCACTTGACTCCTCCTCCTGCAGTAACAGGTATAGAAGAAGGAAATATTGTGGAAGTTATATCTGGCCCTTTCAAAGGAGAAAAAGCCAGAGTTCAGCGTATTGATCAAGCAAAAGAGGAAGTTACTGTAGAATTATTTGAAGCAATGGTTCCTATTCCAATAACTGTAAGAGGCGATCACGTAAGAGTTCTAGAAAAAGAGGCAAATTAATGGGTGAAACAATAGAAGCACTAGTAGACGCAGGAAAAGCATCTGCAGGACCTCCGCTTGGTCCATCATTAGGACCAACCGGCGTTAATGTCAAAGATGTAGTTGATGAAATAAATTCAAAGACTAAAGAAATGGCCGGGATGCAAGTTCCAGTTAAAATTAAAATAGATGATAAAAAAGGATTTACCATAGATATCGGTACTCCACCAGCTTCATCTCTAATTAAGCAGATATTAGAGTTAGAAAAAGGGTCTGGAGAAGCAGGAACTGTTGTTGCTGCCGATATGACCTTGGAACAGACAATTACTGTAGCTAAACAAAAAGGACCTGGGCTAACAGGCGGCGATATCAAAGCTATGACTTCTGAAATCTTAGGAGTCGCAAAATCAATGGGACTTAGCTGCGAAGGGAAAGATCCAAAAGAAATACAAGCTTCTATCAAATCCGGAAGCTTAGATGACCGATTTTAGATAAATTCTATACTATCTTCGGTAATCTTTCGCCCACAATAAACACACTGAATACTTAATGATTCGTTTTTAATAATATTGAAGTTTGTTATTGCTCCACGCTCGTTATTAGTAATACAATTAACATTAGAACACAGGGCCATTTCAGAAATTGATGAGGGTAAGGACGCCACATCTTTTTCAGCTACGACAAAATTTCGAATAATATTGACTTGAGCTCCTGGTGACAAAAGTGCTAATTTTTGTGATTCTGATTCACTCAGCTCTCTATCTTCAATCTTGATGACATCTTTACTTGAATTTTTCTTACTTGGAACATGCATCAGAAGAGTAATTGTTGTTCCTTTGTCAATTAACTCTAGAGCATCCAGTACTTTTCGACCTCTGCCGGCTTTTATGTGGTCAATAACTGTACCATTTCTTATTGGCTGAACTCTCATTAGATTATCGTTCATTTTTTACCTCCGATTAGCTGTTCAAGTAAGGCCATTCTCACTGGAACTCCATTGAATGCTTGACGGAAATATGCTGCATGTTTAGTATCATCAACGTCTGTAGATATTTCAGTAACTCTGGGAAGAGGATGTAATATCCTCATATTAGATTTTGCATTTTTCAATAAATCTGAATCTATAACGTAAGCGCTTGCTACTTTCTTGTATTCCTCTATATCTGGGAATCTTTCTTTCTGAATTCTTGTAACATACAGTACATCCAAATCGTTCAAAACGTCTTCAATTGAATTATAGGAAGACCATTCACACGACAAATCATCTGTAACATATGAAGGCATTGAAAGACTATCTGGAGAAATAAAGCTTAATTTATTGTCGAACTCAGCTAGTGCATGAGACAATGAGTGAACTGTTCTTCCATAACGTAGATCCCCAAGCATCCCCACATTTAGGCCTTTTAACTTTTTCATTTCCTCATTAATCGTGAACAAATCAAGTAACGTTTGAGTTGGATGCTGCCCTGCCCCGTCTCCTCCATTAATCAAGGGAACTTCTGAATTTTCAGATGCCAATCTTGCGGAGCCCTCTTGTGGATGTCTCAAAACTACTGCATCCGCGTAACCTGCGACCATCCTAATTCCATCAACTAATGTTTCTCCCTTCAAGTGAGAAGTAGCTGAAGGATCTGCAAAACCAATACTAGTTCCGCCAAGTCTTTGCATGGCAGTCTCAAAAGATAGTCTAG
>JAYYHK010000066.1:0-3046 GCA_036148495.1 Thermoplasmatota archaeon
TAGATACGGCGTATTCTTAATTCTCTCTTGACTGCTGCTTGGAATGGCGGAATTTGATATATCGGTCCAATGAATTTGCTGAATACCTCGTCCAGTTTTTTCTTTCCTGGATCCTTACCTAATTTTAAGTGGCAAATATATTCTTTGGAGGATTCTTGTAGAACTTTAATTACCTTGGAAGCACGTCCTAGTGAGACTGGAAGAACACCTGTAACATTAGGATCTAAAGTACCACCATGTCCCGTGGCTTCTAATTCAAGAGAATCTCTCAACCATGCAGCTACTTGATGTGATGAAGGGCCTGACTGTTTATTAATTATTACAACACCAGAACTAAGTAGACTTTCAACACTTCTCATTGATGGTGGTGTACCATAAGGTGCACTTGTGTTAGAGGATATTTTGTGCAAACTATCTCCCAAACAACCAGCTTAAGATTCCTGAAGTCGGAACTGCAGACTTAGCATCATAAAGCTCAGCCAACTTTTCCGGCGATAATTGCTCGATGTCTTTAGATTCTAGCCCTTTAAGTTTCTCTAATTCATCGGAATCAAGCCACACGCCATTACACTGAAGGCAAACATCAATTTCGATGCCATCTATCGATTCCATATCCATAATCGAACCACAACTTGGACAGAGTAATTTAGAATCCGAGTCTACTCCCAAATATTTAGTTGTTATATTATGCAAGGGCCTGTTATCTGTCAATCTGAGCAGCTCCCCTTTATCTAAAAAAAGACCGTGACAGGAAGAACATGTGTCAATCTCTACATTCCACAACCCTTTTTTGAGATTACTCTTCTTTAGAGTATCAAAGCAATGAGGACACTCTCTCTTCATCATTTTTTCTCTTCTTGACTTTTTGAACAATCTCTGCAAATGATTCTAGTTGAATTCCAACCTGGGCCTGTAGGAACTACAAGATCTTTACCACAAAAATAACAATTTCCTTCGAATGCTGATTCTCTTCCAGTAAATTTAGGCAAAACTTATCACCACTCAT
Organism: Thermoplasmatota archaeon; assembly: GCA_036148495.1. Lineage (GTDB taxonomy): Archaea > Thermoplasmatota > Poseidoniia > MGIII > CG-Epi1 > CG-Epi1. The sequence continues at coordinate 1,007 of JAYYHK010000066.1, forward strand.
GTATCGTAAAGAGGGAGAATAAAAGCTTATTCTACCACGGTGAAGCATTTATGGGGGCTCTTAATGAAACGGTCAGCCGCTGTAGCTCAGTAGGGAGAGCGCGGGACTGAAGATCCCGAGGTCGCCGGTTCGATCCCGGCCGGCGGCACCAACCTGATTTGCCATATGACTCTTGAAAACTATTACTCCGCTCGAAGCTCGGCTGTCAAAACTATGGCATTCGGATTGGTTTTCCTGCTGTTCTTGCCAATCGGCATTCCACTTTCTCTTATCATCATACCTTTCTTAGCTGGAAGAACTGGTGCAAAGGAATTACCAAAAGACTGGCATTCTACATTTGTTATAACTGTAGGTGGAGGATGTAGTCTTGGATTAGTCTTTGCCCTATATCTAATGTTATCTCTCTCACTTGGCCCTTCCCTCAAGATTGGGATTGCAGAGCCTGCGATACTAGCACTAGTAGCTGCAATGATTTGGGGCTCTTTCTTTATAGGTGTTAAAAATTCCAAAGGGATAAAAACTGAAACTCAAATAAATGAAGAAGAATGGGAAGAAGAAGAGAAAATAAATAAACAAGACGGAAAAGAATCCACGGAAAGTAAAATGGCTATACCTGAGGAAATAAAGACCGAAACAAAATTGAGTGATGAAGTAACGGAAAAAGAACCTGAGCCTAAAAAAGATGTAAAAGACAAGTTAGCTGATTTGAAAAGTGAATTTAAAAAGACTAAGAAAAGAAGCGCTAAAGTTGGAGTTTTAGATAATAAACGTTAATAGTTAAATAGACGTATTAGTGGAATGATATATGGTCTCAAAAGGAAAAACTAGGGTTTTAATTGCAAAACCTGGCCTAGACGGACATGATAGGGGCGCCAAAGTTATTGCGAGGGCACTCAGAGATTCTGGTATGGAAGTAATCTACACTGGATTAAGACAAACTCCTGAGGATATTGTTGAAGCTGCCATTCAAGAAGATGTACACTTCATCGGACTCAGCATACTCTCTGGTGCACACACACACATTTTTCCAAGAGTTATTGACCTGCTCAAAGACAGAGGTGCTGAAGATATTAAAATCATAGCTGGCGGAATAATTCCAGATGAAGAAATTCCTAAATGGAATGATATGGGAATCGAAGCAATCTTTGGACCAGGTTCATCCACCAAAGACATAATCAAATACATTAACGGAAAAAATATTGAATAAAGAGCAATTCTTAAAAAAATTAAACGAATCTGACATTCGTTCTGTAGCAAGGCTAATTACTTTAATAGAAAATGAAGATGAAATAGCTGAATCTATTCTAAAGAAAGTGTGGAAAAATACCGGAAATTCATACATCATAGGAGTAACGGGTCCACCAGGCGCTGGAAAATCTACTATAGTTGATTCATTAGCCAAGCACTTAGCTGAAAGCGGAAAAAGCGTTGGTATCTTAGCGGTCGACCCAACAAGTCCATTTTCTGGAGGTGCAGTACTAGGAGATCGACTTAGAATGTCTGGTGCACAATCATCTGGGATATTCATTCGCTCAGTAGCAAGTAGGGGTCATTTAGGTGGATTAGCAGCAACAACTAGACTATTGATTAATGCTGTAGAATTACTTGGAAATGATTTCACTATAGTTGAAACAGTAGGAGCTGGACAGGGTGATGTAGAAATTGTTCAAATATCAGACACTACCATAGTTGTTGAAGTCCCAGGCCTAGGTGATGAGGTACAAGCTCAAAAAGCAGGAATACTTGAGATTGGCGATATATTGGTGGTTAACAAGAGCGATCGTCCTGGCTCTGACAGGCTTGCGAAAGAATTGCAAATGATGTTATCACTTGGTGAGGAAAAAGAGTGGAAAACTCCGATTGTATCGACTACAGCTACATCAGGTGAAGGAATAGAGTTACTCTGGAACGAGATTTCAAATCATCAAAAATATTTGGGTAAACAGAAATTTGAAGCTAAAAGATTAGAGAAATTCAAGTATGAACTAGAAAATCAAATAAGTCAAAAGCTATTTACCAAAAAAATTATTGAAATCGGAG
>JAYYHK010000067.1:0-3591 GCA_036148495.1 Thermoplasmatota archaeon
GTAGATTTAGAAAAAGTCCATTTAAAATTAAAAAATATGGCACCTTGGGAGATTTGGGTTTCTGAATCACAAGAAAGAATGATGTTCACAGTAAAACCTGAAAATGTACAAAAAGTTCTTGACAGATGCAATGCGTGGGATGTTGAAGCTGTTGCTATAGGTGAAGTAATTAAAGAAAAACGAAATATTGTCAAATTTAACGGTACAGAAATTTTAAATCTTGATTTAGAATTTACAACTGGGGGTCCTGTTTACAATAGACCTTACATATTGCCAGAAATAAACAATTTAGATCCTACAGAATTACCTCCTTTTCCAACCGATTTATCTGAGACAATCAGGAATATTGTTGGTAATCCTGAAGTTTCTTCCAAAGACTGGGTAATTAGACAATACGATCATGAAGTAAGAGGTGCTACTGCGATTAAACCAATTCAAGGTAAAATCGGAAAGGAAGTTCATGGAGATTCATCTGTCCTAAAGCCAGTAGAAGACTCATGGAAAGGGCTTGCATTGACAGCTGATATTAATCCACATTTGATGGAAGCAAATCCATACCACGGAACAATGAGTGCAGTCGAGGAAATATGCCGTAATCTTGCTTCAGTTGGTGCTAGAATTGATTCTTTAGCTGATTGTTTGTGTTTTGGAAATCCACAAAGGCCCGAGATTATGGGACAATTTAAATCGAGCTGTGAGGCTCTTAGAGATGCCGCAACCTTTGTTGATGTTCCTTATGTTTCAGGCAATGTTAGCTTATACAATGAAACTGCAGAAGGAGCAATTCCTCCAACTCCTGTGCTAATGGGTATTGGAATTGTGGAAGACATTCGAAAATGTGTTACAAGTGATCTGAAAAATAAGGGAGACATATGGATTGTTGGGAAAAGTAAGGAGCAAATGGGTGCAAGTTTGTATTACAGAACACAAGGGATTAACTGCTCTAACGTGCCTACTACTGATTTTGATTCATTCATTCCTAGAATGGAACAACTTATTGAAGCTATAGAATCTGGAGAAGTATCTGCATGCCACGATGTTTCCACAGGTGGAATTGCTTTAGCTGTAATAGAGATGTGCATGGGTGGTGTTGGTGCAAAAATAAATTTGTCCGGAGATATGCGAGATGATTTAGAGTTATTTAGTGAATCTAACGGAAGATGGATAGTACAAGTAAAACCAGAATTTGAAGAAAAGTTCTCTAAAAGATTTGATTTTGCAAGAAAAATTGGTCACGTGAATAATGATATTAGCTTTAATTTGAGTAAAGGTGAAAAAGTAAGATTTTCAATAGATGAATTAAGAAAAATTTGGACTGAACCGCTCTGGAATAGACTGGCTTAAGCTTTTATTCCGGCTTTAAATCTTAATTATATGTCGACAGATACAACTAGTAGTTACGTAGCTGATACAGGGTCTATCGAGGCCATTTTAGTTTTACTAGTATTTTTAATAGCTTTCGCTTTAATTTTGGGTGAAATTGTAGATCGAGTTTTAGCTGCTTGGGGTGGCGCCGTTGGAATGCTCTTGGTTGGAACTTACTACAATTCTCTAACTTGGTGTACAGGAGGCGGTCACGGTGAAGCTGGTGCCGTGTGTGAAAATAATCTGTTTGAGGCTATTGATTTCAACGTTATAGGATTGCTTTTAGGAATGATGATATTTGCCGGGATGTTAGAGATAAGTGGTTTCTTTGAATTTGTAGCTATTAAGGCTACAAAGTTATCTGGAGGTGATCCTTGGAAATTAGTATTCTTTCTAGGAACTTTTACCACAGTAATTTCTGTCTTTATTGATAATGTTACGGCTTTGATTCTAATAGCACCTGTAACACTAAAAATTTGCTCTAAGATTGAAATTAGTCCTATACCTCCACTGATTGCCCTTGCAATCTTTTCAAACACCGGAGGTGTAGCAACATTGGTGGGAGATCCGCCTAACGTTTTAATCGCGTCATATGCGAGCGCTCGAGACTTAGGATTCGGTTTTATGAGTTTCATTTACCACCTAACTCCGCTGGCTATAGTTGCCTGGGGCGCTACTCTCTGGTTTATGCATCGTCACTTCAAAAAATGGAGAGAAATTAAGCCTCAGAATGTAGAAGAAGTAATTACCGAAGATGAATGGGCTGCTGTAAAAAATGATACTTTAATGTACAGAACTTTAGGGACACTAGCAGTCACTGTGATTATGTTTGCAGCTGTTGAACTCTTACACTTAGATCTAGAAATATCGGCTGTATCTCTTGGCGGAGCAGGAATTGCTATGTCAATAAGCATGATCGGGGTTCCACATGAAAAACGAATGGATATTCATGAAGTAATACACAAAGTCGAATGGGGTGCACTATTGTTTTTCGCTGGACTATTCGTAATGGTAGGAGGACTAGAAGCCATGGGATATCTTGAAGCTGTAGCTAATTGGATTTTTGATAATTTCGGCCCAGATGCAGTAACTAGAGATGATGGAACAATAGCATATGTTTGGGCAAGTAAAAGAGATGAAATAATGTTAGCTATTGTTCTTATCTGGGTTTCTGCCATTGCATCTGCTATTGTTGACAATATACCCTTTTGTGCTGCCATGCTACCTGTAATATATCAACTAGGTGAAATGAGTAAAGATCCTATTACTGGTGTAGCTGAAGTTGACATTATCCCTCTATATTGGGCTTTAGCCATCGGCTGTGGTTTTGGAGGAAATGCTACCCCTATTGGTTCTAGTGCGAACGTTATGACTATTGCAATTAGTGAAAGAGGTGGACACAAAATTTCAACCAAAGAATGGCTAGGTGTGGGTGTTCCCGTTATGATTATAACTTGTACTTTAGGCTCAATAGTTGTTGCCCTGTTCTACGATCATTTCCTAACTGCTTAGTTATCTGTATCTGAACACTTAGAGCAAATTCCATTAGAATTTAAGGAATTATCGCACTGAAGACATTCTTGCTTTTCCAAGAACGTTTCTAACCAGGCTGATTGTAACTCTGGCTCATCTGCGCTCTTGAGCATGTCAAGTTCGTACTTACCTCTCCCGCTTTTGTCAAATAATTCAGATAGATAAGTCACATCAAATGAGACTGATTTTTTTCTAGTAATACTTTTCTTTGGAAATAAAGGTGAAAGAAATACTCCTGCGATAAAAGAAGCCATGTGTGTTCCATGGCCTATTCCGTCTTGAGTGTTCATTCCAACGTAAAGAGTCTCCATCGCTACAAAAACTATCGTTGCAAGAATAACAGGAACTCTTTGAAGGAAAATAAAACCTAAAAGCATGGGAATCTCGTCTCTAGGGTAAAGTAGTGCAAAACCTCCCATTATACCAAAAACTGCACCTGATGCTCCTATATTGATAGTTTCTAAGCCTTCAGCATTGTATACAGAAACTAACCCTGTGATTAAAGAACCTAATATTCCAGAAATGAAATAAAGATAAAAGAATGTACGTGAGCCTACTCTTTCCTCAAACGGCACACCAAGTAAAATTAGCACCAGCATATTCATTAAAATGTGCATAGATCCACCATGCATAAACATCGCTGTAATTATAGAAATTAAGCGAAATTGAGGCTCAGCTAAATATTTTGATTTA
>JAYYHK010000068.1:0-11225 GCA_036148495.1 Thermoplasmatota archaeon
AAACCTGCACCGGATCTTTTTTTGTATGCAGCTAAAAAAATGGGTTTTGAAAAAGAAGAATGCGTAGTTATTGAGGATAGCATACCAGGAGTTACAGCTTCTGTTCGAGCAGGAATTCGAGTTCTTGGTTTAGTAAAGATGAGTTCGAGACAAGAATTATTGGAAGCTGGTGCCGAACCTTTTACAAGCATGCGTCAGTTGCCTAATTTATTAGGATTGCAATGAAAACCAGTATCAAAATAGTGTCAATTTTAGTTGCAGGCCTTTTTCTTGGCGCAGTTTTCAATCAAATGTTGTATGATGCGGATTTGGATGGAATTCCTAATTCTAGAGATGCTTTTCCAAGGGATTCTAATGAGTGGAATGACAACGATTCAGATGGGATAGGAGATAATTCAGATCTTGACGATGACAATGATGGCTTTAACGACACGGAAGATTTTTTTCCTTTCAATTTTTTAGAGAATTCAGATAACGATTTAGACGGGATAGGAGATAACTCAGATTTTGATGATGATAATGATGGCTTTAATGATTCAGAAGATTTAGATCCTTTCAATGATCTAGCGTTAAAATTTAGTTTTAAGGATGTAAACTTAATTGATAGGCAAAATAACCGACAGACAGCACCATTTATTTTCTTTTTATATCAAGGAACTGAACAACTCAAGCGATTTGATAATGAAGGTAATCCTTGGTATGTTCCTTGGCAGGAAACCTTCAATTTGACTGCAGATTTTGAATACAATATTCCGGATAACCAAACATTACACGAATTTACAGTAGTAGCATATTTTTTGAAATTTCGTAATTCTGAAGAGTTGGATATCAGTGGCTCAAATTCTAGTTACAGGGAGGCCATAATTTTTGATTTAAAAAATAGAACTTGGCTAAATTCATCCAGTATTTTAGATGGGAGCCTAGATGATAGTGATGACTCAGATGACGCTTCCTTAACTTTGGACATCGATGTTTTTAATTTTGGCTATCTTAAATCATTTAAGTGGACATTCCTTATGGTTGATTACCAATTTAGTTATAATTTCGATCCTGCGAGATATTCATATTACGTGGGTCAGTCACATAAAATTTTTGATTACAGTGATTATCTAAATTTTGTTACAATAAATGACCCTGAGTTGATTGAAATTGCAGGCATTTTGAGAAATCTTTCAATTGAAGAAGAGTTTGATTCGTTGAGGGAAATTGATTTTCTTCTCAGCTTCTCTCAATCGCTTAAATATTCTGAGGACAATGTAACCGCAGGAGTCGGTGAATATCCCAGGTATCCTGTAGAGACTCTAGTTGATCAAACCGGTGATTGCGAAGATACATCAGCATTGTTAATTTCATTGGTTGAGATTTTAGGTTATAACGCATCTATTATCTTAATACCTGAAGCATGGGATGGCTATGGGCACGCAGCAGTAGGCATTAATGTCACGGGAGCTTCAGGAGTTCATTACATAGTAAATGAAGGAGAACCAGATGAAACCAGCTATTATTATGCAGAGACAACTGCTCCAGGATGGAGGTTAGGTGAAATGCCCGATTTAGATTCAAATAGTGCGTATATTTACGAGGCAAAATGAGTGACTTAGATAGTGAGCAAGAGTATTTGGTTAAAGTAGACGAAGAGGTCTATGGTCCTATCCCAGAAAAAAGGTTAGTTCAAGATCTAGGTTCAGGGCAATTATCTAAAGAAGCAAGATTTTGGGACGGTGAAGACTGGTTACCGATTGGTTTTTTACTACAGAATAATGTTTGGAATGAAGACGATTGGGGAGAGCAGGAAGAAATAATTCTCGATGGTCCGCCTCTTCCAGCCAATTTAGCTTGGAAAGATGTGAAGATTAAAGATAGATGGTTGATGATATATGGCGATCATTTAGTTGTCGAGGGAGGAGGTTTTCGTAAAGAGGATTTAACTTCAATGTTAACCGGAGAACCAAGTGAGGGAGGCATTCCTATTGTAAAAATTTTGAATGTAAGCATAACTAAATTTGAAGATTATTCAAAAGTAGAAATAAGTAGCTTTCACAAAATGTACGAGGTTTACACTTTAGTTTCAAATTTAAGTAATTCTGATACAGATGACTTAGTCAAAGAGTTAACTAATTCGAAAGTAAGGATTAGCTATTCTTAGAAATGTGGTTGTATTTTTTGCATCACAGCATCTTTTGGCATAGCACCAACTAGTCTATCTACTAATTCTCCATTTTTGAATATCATCATAGTAGGTATGGACATAATTCCATGAGCTGATGAGGTGTTTGGATTTTCATCAGTGTTCATTTTTGCAATAACTATATTTTTGTTCTCAGAAGCTATTTCTTCTAGAACAGGACCGAGGGCTTTACAGGGTCCGCACCAAGGCGCCCAAAAATCAACTAGTACGAGATTATTGTCGGCAATAGTTTTTTCGAAATCGTTGTCAGTTACTTGAATTGTACTCATTTTTTTTCCTATAGCAAATTAAAATAATAGCTATTATATTTGAAATGAGAGGCCTAGTTATAGGCTTTTTGATATCATTAAAATGTTGCGCAAATTACAAATAGCGTCTAAGACAGTATCAACAATAAGAGGCAATATATCATGAAAATAGGCATATTTTTTGGTTCAAGCACAGGTAATACAGAGACAGCGGCAGAGTTGATTGAAGGGCACTTCAGTGAGCACGATTGCACTGTTCAAGATGTTAGCTCAATAGAAGCTGGGGATTTACTAGGATATGATTTCCTTTTGATGGGTATATCCACATGGTATGTTGGTGAAGCACAGGATGACTGGATTGACATTATTGATGACATGGAAGGAATGGATTTCAACGGGGTTAAATTTGCTATATTCGGTCAAGGAGATCAACTAGGATATCCAGATACTTTTCAAGACGGGATGGGTATGATTTATGAAAAAATGATAGCCGGAGGTGGCGAATGCCTCGGTTTCACATCGACAGAGGGCTATGACTTTGATGAATCACGTGGTGTAATTGATGATAAATTCTGTGGATTGTCTTTAGATGAGGACAATCAAGGTGAAATGACAGATGAGAGAGTAGAAGCTTGGTGTAACCAACTTCTCGCGGAACTTTAATTAGTTCAAAAGACAGCTAACTGCCAGCCTTTCTCAACCACTTGGCTTATTCTCCTAGGTGCAGAGGATATATTGAATTTGTAGTCACCCATAGTTGGAGATAGTCCTTCTTCATTCAGTGAAGCTCCGCATAGAAAAATGGGACATCCTAATTCATGAATGACGCCAATTGAAGTTTGTATTTCATTTACTATCTTTTCCTTGCTTTCTCTAATCCAATTTATTCCATCGCCTTGTAGCATTACAGCCAAGTTCTTTCCATCTCCAGCTTGATATTCAGCTATTCTTAGTGCTTCACGAGCTTTCTTATAGTCATTTAGACCGCTTACAACTATGTACAATACACCTTTTGAGCTCATTAATTTTGGATGATAATTTTTGAGGCAGTCTTCCTATCTATTGAAAATTTTCCTTTATCAGTCTCCACATTGTATACATTATCGTCATTGTTCTTTAGCATTATTTTATTTCCAGGTCGTATTCCCTGCTCATTTAAAATTTTAGACAATTGTTCGTCTTCAAATATCAATTTCACAGTACCTTTTTTTCCTTTACTGTAATTACTCAATGGTAAATATTTAGGTGAGTCATCTTCACTAATATTTATTTTATGACAAAATAATTCAGACTCTTTTTTAGGGTCGACTCCCAAAAATGTAGTTAGTTTATGCTCTACATCTCTCGTCAAGACATGTTCCATCCTACAGGCAACTTCTGAGGCTTCAGTAGTTTCAACACCTAGAATTTCAGTTAAGAAGCGTTCAAGAATATTGAACCGGTGCTCAATTACGTCAGCTACATGCTGCCCCTGCTTTGTCAGGTGTACGCCGTGATAAGCTTCGTAATCTACTAGTCCTAAATCCCCTAACCGTTGAATCATTTCAGTTACAGTTGCAGGTTTTAACTCAGTTTTTGCGGCGAGATCAGAAGTTCTAACTCTTTTATCATCGGCAGCTAATTCATTAATATTTTTAATCATCATTTCGGCACTCTCAGAAAGTGCATCCATACTTGCCATATTTGTCCAAAAGTCATAGATATAAAAGATATACTTTCAATTTTTTAGGGAAGCCTAAATTATATATACTCCCATTTTTTAGGCTAACCTAAATTAGGGTGACCTAAATCCTAAGGAAGCAAAAAATGTTGAAAAAAACAAGTGTATTTGCCCTCGCTATGCTGTTCATATTTACCAGTTTTACTGGTTGTTTGGGCGGTGATGATGACGATGATACTACAAGCACGTCATATTCAGAAGATTTAATCATTGCTTTTGAGGTAAAAGATGACTACGAGAATCCTGATGAGAATCCACAAGTCATGGCAGATTACCTCACAAATGAATTAGAAATGAATGTAAAATTATATCCAATTACTTCAGAAGGCTCAATCATTGAGGCTTTAAGATTCGGCAATGCTCATATCGCATTTATGGATGGAGCTGCAGCATGGGTCGGCTGGAAGCAATACGGTCTTGATGCTCTAGCTGCAGATCAAAAGTCTGATGGAAGAACTCATTATGATGCGCACGCAGTAGTTCTGAAAGATTCAGAAATGGCTGCCGCCTATCTGGATGATGATGATTCCACAGATCCATTTTCACTACTAGCAGGTAAGACATCCTGCCACACTGGATGGCTAAAGTCCGCTGGAATGTTACTTCCTATGGGATTCTTAATTGGAAACGGTTATGCTAATGTAATTGGAGATCCTAATGATATTGAGTCTTTGAGAGCAACTGTTCTAAATTTCTTCAGCGAAGACGCAAGTATACCTGACTCCGGAACTCCATACCATGGTTATTCAGGTGCAGTAAAATGTTTGACTGAAGGTGCAGGTCATGTTGCTTTCGCAAAAGATTCTACAGTTGATAGCTACTGTGCAAATGAAGTAGCTGCAGATAACGAAGATTGGTGTCTTCCAAGAGATGATTACGTTCTTCTACCTTCTTATGGTTCAGCACCTTCTCATCCAGTAATGTATAATTCTGAATTCGTTAATGATGAAACCAAAACTAAGATTCAGAATGCTTTGGTTGCAATGAATCAGACAGATGAAGGATTGGCCATACTAGATAAAATTCTTGGAACTCCAGGCATAACTAAGGTTACAGCAGAAGAGCACTTAGGTTCATATGGTAACTTAATTGAAGATATTCCAGGAATTAATAACTACTACAAGGACAAGTTTACAATTAATGATACAGTAACTCCTACAATTTCTAAAATAAGAATTGCTTATGAGGTTAAAGACGACTACGAGAATCCAGATGAGAACCCTCAAGTAATGGCTGACTTCATAGCAGCTCAAACTGGGGTGGAAGTCACGCTTTACCCTATAACTTCAGAAGGTTCAATCATTGAGGCTTTAAGATTTGGTAATGCAGATATCGCTTTCATGGATGGAGGTGCAGCGTGGGTAGCTTGGAAACAATACGGTTTAGCAACTATGGCTGCAGATAAAAAATCAGATGGTAGAACATACTACAATGCACATGCATGGGTACACAAGGACTCAGAAATGGCTGCAGCTCATTTGGATGATGATGCTTCAACAGATCCTTTTGCTCTGCTAGAAGGTAAGGTCTCCTGTCACACAGGTTGGTTAAAATCTGCAGGAATGCTTTTACCTATGGGATACTTAATTTCTAACGACTATGCAGAAGTAGTAGGCGACTCTGATGATATTGAATCATTGAGAAATACAATCTACAACTTCTTTAGCGATAATGCAAGCATACCAGATTCAGGTACTCCATATCATGGCTATGCAGGAGCTGTGAAGTGTTTATCTGAAGGATATGGAGATGTTGCATTTGCTAAGGATTCAACCGTTGGCTCCTATTGTGGTAACGAAAATGCTAGTTTGAATGAAGACTGGTGTTTACCTATGGATGATTATGTGCCACTACCAGCATTTGGGCAAGCGCCATCTCACCCAGTCATGTACAATCCAGAAAAACTAGATGTTCAAACTAGAACTGCTATCTTGAACGCAATGCTAGCCATGAACAACGAAATGTATGTAGAAGACTACGAAATGCAAGGTCAAACATATACTGGATGTTACAATGTAATTACACACCAAATAGACAGTGATTCTGAAAGGAAAACCTGTGGTGGGGAAATTATGTCTAACATATTAGGTACGTCCGGTCTAGTAGAAGCTAATACCCAAGAGCACCTTGGATCTTACAGCAGCTTAATTTCAGCAATTCCTGGAATAAGTACCTACTACGACACAAAATACGAGATTTCTGATTAATCTTAGATATTTTGTGGATAAAGTTATTTCCTCTCACAAAGATTTCGTCCAAGCATTGTGAGAGAAAATCACACGTGCAAATGAATCTTAACACATGAGTTCATGTCACACCGATTGGTTCATTGAGCACAAACCTCAGAGTACCGATGATGTAACGGTAAATAGTGCGACCTTTACGGAGGACTCCAGAGGTATATGAGCAGCGTAGTTAGTGCAGTGGATTTAAAGATAGGCTATTCTTCATCTTCAGTCCTTGCCAATATTGACAATTTGCAGATAGATAAAGGAGAAATAATCTCTATTATCGGAGAATCAGGAATAGGCAAAACTACGTTAATTAGAAATATAGCAAAGTTGCAAGAACCATTAGCTGGAGAGTTACTAATATTTGGTTTAGATACGCGTCCAAAAAGAGGGAATGTAGGCTACATTCCACAAAAATTAGGTTTGATTAAGCATGAAACAGTTTATTTTAATGTATTAGAGGGAGCCATTTGCCACCAATCAATTTTTAGATCAGTATCAGGTTTTCATGATCAAAAGGTAATTGACAAAGTTGAAGAATCAATTAAACTTATGAGGCTGTCCGATAAGATTGATGAACCTATTAAGTATCTTTCAGGTGGTCAGCAGAGACGAGTTGCGGTAGCAAGGACTATGGCTCAAGGAGCAAAACTGATTCTTGCGGATGAATTTCTTAGTGAGCTTGATGACAAAACAGCAGATACTGTTTGGAATGTAATGCATGATTATGTAAAAGCAAATCAAATTACTCTAATTATAGTAGAGCATAACATTGAAAGAGCCAAGTTAGCAGATCGTTGCTTCAAATTAGAAAGAGGCGAAAATAATTTTTCAATTCTTGTGGAAGTGGAAAAATGAAATTTGATAGCTCAACACTACTCAGAAGGAAAAAGTACCCTATATTCTTACTTTGTGTTATCTTAACAACTTGGTATGTATTTGTAGATCTAGTTGATGGAGATTGGAATAGCCTAGAGAACAGCTTAGAAAATTTATCAATATTTTTTTATGAATCCCTTTGGCCGCCTAACTGGAAAGTTTTAGAGGCTAGGTCATATCCTGTATGCGATAGAAATTGGGATATTCTCTGTTCACCTGCATACATTGGAATAGTTGAAACATTAAAGATTGCTTTTGTTTCTACAGGTCTTGGATTTATCATTAGTTTACCACTTGCAACGCTTGCTTCTAGAAATTTGCAAAACGATTCAATCGCTATACCCTTTAGGCTGTTACTTTCAGGAATGCGAACGCTGCCTAGCTTAATTTGGGCAATTTTCTTCGTTATTTTAGTGGGATTAGGTCCAGTTTCTGGAGTAATGGCTATGACTTTCTACACAGTAGGGTATCTAGGCAAATTGCAATACGAAACAATTGAAGGCTTATCTAAAGATCCATTAGATGCAGCTAAAGCAATGGGTCTCAGCAACATTGAGATAGTTACTAGAGTCGTTATTCCTGAATCGGCTAATAATTTAATTTCTCAATTATTGTTTATGTTTGAGTACAATGTCAGACATGGTTCAGTTATAGGAATCGTTGGAGCTGGAGGTATAGGGTTTTACATTTCCACTTACCTTAAATTTCTGCAATATGATAAAGTAATGGCTCTGTTAATTGTATTATTTTTTGTAGTAGTAATCATTGATTTGCTTTCAATCAAGGCTCGCTCATATTTTGTTGAAGATGCAAGTTTAAAGTATCCAAGTATAATACAGAACATTTTAGGAGTTAAATAATATGAATTACAAATATATCGGAACAGGTATCGTAGGCATTTTGCTAATTACAGGAGGCGTCTGGTTTTTCATGATTAGTTCATATGAAGAAGATTTAGGGACCAATAACGAGTACGCTGCAGTAGATTCAGCAAGTAATTTAACTACTGAAAAAAACAATTCATTAGTTGACATTTCATTTTCAAAGTCAGATGAGCCGTTGGAATGGTCAAAGTTGAGGATTAGCATTGACAACGGTACTGAAACTATGGATTGTTCAAAAGGAAATTTTACTTCTAATGATATAGGTAAATCTAAAGTTAAGCCTAAGTTGAGTTCTGACGGAATGACATTTACTGTAATGGTAGATGCTACTTCAGAAGATGAGTTTACATATCTTGATCTACCTAATCTTATTGAAAGTAATCAATCCTCTTTTAACTTACGATTTTCTAAAACAGATATATTTTTATCAGAAAACGTAACGGGTACAATCATTGAGGGTAAAAATTTTGAAGATATTGTAAATATTCCAGATCAAGGCTTCACTGAAAATAGCAAGGAAAGATTAGATTGGTATGACTATAAGATTAGTACACACAGAGTAGAACCTGAGGATAAAGTTTACATAATTAATAGCAATGAAAATTACTTTAAAATTAAATTTTTGAGCTATTACAATGAAGATGATGAAGCTCGTCATGTTTCATTTTTAGTTGCAGCATTAAACGGTAGTACATTTCCAGCACTCTCCAATCCGTTAATTGTCAGTCCTGCAAAATGTACGATTATAGAGTCTATTTCAAAATCAGATTTTTGGGAAGAAGATGAGAATATAATTATCTACGAGAATAATTTCGATATTTGTTCAGATTTTTGTACAATTAAAATTTACATTACTTACGAAAATGTATTAGTCAAGGGTACTACACAAATTAAGTTAATTTAGCTAAAGATTATTTGCAGCATCATCAGACTGAGGCGTCATAAACATTTGACTTTTTTCTGGATAAATCACAGGAATAATCATGTTCGAAGTAGATGTCAGTACATGTATTGGACATGCATTTCCACAAAGAGGAGCTAGGTAATCTTCTCCAGAATCTGTAAGTACTAATCTAACTCCGTGCCCAGCAGGAATAACTGCGTCAATTGCTTGAAATTCCATTAGCATTATAACTCTATCATTAGGCAGTACAGTTTGTGGCTCAGATCCACCTGCATGGTATCGAATATCCATTGTTGCGTGGCCTAACCTCATACCAGTAGCTGCATCTTGCATTTCTGCAAATATTTGCCCGCCATCGAAAAAGGCAATAGTATCTAAGTGAAGCTTAACAAGACCTGAAATGTGTGTAATTTCACTTTCAGATAAGGCTGGACAATCTAAAGTAATACTTTGTTGTGTTACACCACCGACGACAGATAATCCCGTCACAAACGCACCAGTATTTTGGCAGTCAGCCAAAGAGATAGTTTTCTTTTCATTATCCTTTGGAGGCCACGTGGTTTCAGTTCTCCATTGTCCATTATTGCTCTGAATTTGAACATTTAAATCAGGTTTTGGTCCTACTCCCTTTAAGTAATATTCAAACCATTCAAACAGGTCCTGAGCCCAATCCCATCTAGTCATATTATGAATGGCTTCACCTCCATATCCCGTTTCTTGTGCATTGTGTTTCGTCCATTGGTCTGGGTAATTATGCTCCCATTGACCAAGCATTCCTTTCACATCAAAACCGGCATCTTCATATCTTTGATACCAAGGATTTCCGTCAGGGCTACTGAATACTTGATGTGGATCGACATTCCAATCTTGTAATCCCTGAATCCAGTAGACAGAACCTTTCCAGTTTTGGAATGCTTTATCAATATGTGATCTCTCATCATAGTAATTTTGCATATATGGGTCCAATTCTCCAGCCCCATATGTTACGGGACCTGCGAATAGCCCTTCTACAATGTCAGGGCAAATATTGTCGAGATCATCATCATTGTAATCTACAGTACTGGAAAAATAATTCATGTGCATTACTTGCGATCTAGCTTCAGCGCTTCCATTTTTGTAAAGCAAAGGATGTAATGCAGTAGTACCACTTATTGGTACAATGGTTTTTAGATATTCACTACCTAATGCAGCAGCTTCCCATTGTGTAGCACCTTCATACGATTTACCATACAGGCCCACGTGCCCATTACTCCATTCTTGACTACCCAACCATTCAACAGCGCTGTGAATACCTAACCCTTCGCCTGCACCTCTATAGTCAAAGCATCCAGTAGATAGCTCAGTTCCAAATACAGCAACTTGTGCAAAGGCATATCCGTGTGGTACAAAATTTTCATAAATAAATTCTCCTCTACCCGCGCTAACTATTCCAGTGTGCCCTGATTCATCGCCGGGTTGACCATAAGAAAAATATGGACTAATTATTGCTATTATAGGTACTTTTTCACCGTCTAGAGTGTTACTAGGTAACCAGAATGAAAGATGTACATCAGCTTCAGCTGGACCACTTTCCCAGACTTCGCTTGTATCTACTGTAAATGTAGCTTCTTGAACATCAAGAGCATAATGTGGACCCGGCTCTAAAACTCTTGAAAAAGTATGAGTCATATCCCATTGGAGACTATGTCTTTTCTTTAGATCGGGATAATATTCTTCATCTAATGAATTATCCATACATCCTGTAAATGATGTGGCTATCACCATAATCATGCACAGAATACTTTTATTCATAATCTTGAAAAACCAGTGATATAAATGAGTATTCTTTATTTTTTATTTCGGTACCCGAAAGCAACCTTTAATGAGCCTCCCTAATGATGAAGTCTCATATTAGATGTCTAAATTCGAAAGATTGGAAACAATAGATGATATTGTTGAAGAATATTGCGTATCTAGTAGTCCAATAAAGAGCAGAATTTATGTTTCATTAGGTTATCTTTTTGTCTTTTTTGCAATAATCGGAATTTGGGTTCCAGGATGGCCTACAGTCTCTTGGGCAGTTCCAGCAGCTTTTCTCTTCTCTTTATCTAATGAAACACTTTTCCGCTGGTCATTATCAAATAAGTATTTCGGAAAGGCATTGTTCGAGTATTATGCAACCGGTAAGACAC
>JAYYHK010000069.1:0-2862 GCA_036148495.1 Thermoplasmatota archaeon
AATTGGACTCATTCAATTATTTCTATCTATAATGAAACCGGAGTTTACAAGCAACCCTCTTTCTACAATGCAGTAGAAAACGAGTCTGAATTAGAAATGAATCATACTAACTTAGAAAATGGAACACATTCTGCAAATATCACATTATACCATAATGAAACCGTTTTGGCCAATCACAATTGGTCATTCTACGTTGGAAGTACCTTAGATACTGATAACGATGGTATTATCGACAATGATGACTCATGTCCAGACGAAAATTCTAGCGGCTATGATGCAAATGCCGACGGCTGTATTGACGATTCTGACAACGATGGTGTGAAAGATAATGTAGATATCTGCCCTTTTGATTCAGCTGATGGATGTCCTGCTGCATTACAAGACGTACCGACAAATGTAACTGAAGAAGTACCTGGCTGTATACACCAAAGTGCTGAAAATTACAACCCTGATGCTACAGAAGATGATGGGTCTTGTAGATATGAAGAAGACACCCCCGGATTTGGCATAACTTCTTCACTGGTTTCTATCGGAATAGTAGCATTCATGCGCAGCCGCAGATTCTAAAAAAGAAGAGTAAATAATTGATTCATGAAATCAACTTATAAAGTAATCTCTAATACATAAAATAAGGTGTTTTTTTTGAATAATTCTACATCAACAAAATTAACTAATTCATCAAGGGAATTGGATTCCTTCCAAACAAAACCTTCGGTTTCAAATGCAATTGGAAATACAACGCTTGTTAAAATTTCAAATGGATTATATGCAAAATTAGAATCATCAAATCCGAGTGGGAGCATTAAGGACAGGATGGCTAAACATTTACTAAATTTAGCTGAAGAGAGAAACGAGCTTAAGGAAGGAGGAACCATTATTGAAGCGACAAGTGGCAATACTGGGATTGCTTTCTCTATGTTAGCTGCAGAACGAGGATATCGAATGATAGCCGTTATGCCAAAAAATATGAGTGAAGAAAGAAAAATGATGATTAGAGCGTTTGGAGGCGAAATTATTGAAGTCGGAAATAACGATTTTGAAGGGGCTGTTGAACGTCGAGATCAGCTAGTTCAAGAACTAAGTGCTTTTTGTCCTAATCAATTTGAAAATGTAGATAATATTGATTGTCATTATGTCACAACTGGCCAAGAGATTATACAACAAGTTAGAGGCTTAAATCTAGATCAGAAAATTTCAGCATTTGTTGCAGGTACTGGTTCTGGAGGCACTCTAATGGGAGTTAGAAAAGCGCTAGTAGAAGTATATCCTGACGTGGAAATAGTAGCCGTTGAACCTACTGAATCTGCTGTGATGAGCGGAAAAGAGCCTGGTGAGCACATGATACAAGGAATAGGTGATGGTTTCATACCTCCAGTTGTTGACATGAATTTTGTTGATAAAATAGAAACAGTTTCCTCACAAGAGTCCATTGCTCGAATGCACCGATTAACAAGAGAATTAGGCTTAATGGTAGGAATCAGTTCAGGTGCTCATGTCTTATCTGCCGAAAAATACATTGAGAAATACCAGCCAGATGGCATCGTGGTTACAATTTTATGTGATCGACAAGAAAGATATTTCAGTTTGATTAATTAAAATTATAAGACTAATTGCCATACTATTAGCTCCTCCATGACAATTTTTTTAATGTGCCGTGCACTACTGCAGCATGAGTGATGAAAACGATATAAAGAAAGTAATCGAAACATATATTGAAAGCATGAATTCTTCAAGCTCAGATATGGTTAAAGAAGCGTTCCACGCAAATTCAAAAGTAGTTGGATATTTACACGGAGACTTTTTACAAATGTCTGCTGATGAATTCGCTGGATTTGTAGCCTCACAAAAACCTTCTCCTAAAGAAAGTGGGACAGATGTGGAATACGAAATTTTGTCTTGTGAAGTAAATGGTGCAACTGGTATAGCTAAGGTAAGAGACAAATATCTTGGAATTACTTTCCTTGACTCGCTATCCTTTGTTAAGGAAAATGATCAATGGAAAATCTACAATAAACTATTTCACGTAGAAGAATAAATTAATCTAAACTAACTTAGTTAGATTCCCAACGGATTCATACAAGCTTGGACCTGTCTCTAAATAGTATACTGAACCCAATCTATCTCTTGAATTTGACGAAGAGGTATCTTCTCCAGAGGCACAAGTTCCAGTACATCCATCTGCAAATGCAATGTATACCCTTCCTTCTAAATCAATGTGTAAATCATTAAAATCTAGCAGATTACGGTTGGAACCGCCTTCATTCGAGCGACAATCGCCGCTGTTAAGGCAAATACTTCCAACTTGAACTGGATCTGTAGTGAGTCTTTGTGTGTGGAATATAGGATTTTCATCAAGGGCATTTAAGCTGTATGTAACGTATAAATGATGACTGACATTTGTAGTAGCATAATGTGCATTTCCATTCCAAGGATTTCCATCAATGTCTGGCTGGCCTAATGCACTTGCGTTTTCACTTCCAAGATAAGCTATGGCTATTCTACCTGGATCTCCAGCTGAGGTGTGTGGAAAAGTAGCTGAAATAACTTCAATAGGACTGACTCTAATGCTTGTTTGGTCCCATGTATTGCCTGAATCTATACTTCTGGACATATAGACTCCCTGATCTCCACCTACCCATACATTGTAAGCATTGGATTCAGTATCTGTAGCTATTTCTCCATTCTTACGAGGGTTTGGAGTCCCTACGTCTTGACCCATTGTCCTTTCTTCCCAAGTAAGGCCATTATCTTTAGAAAAAATAATTGCGGGAGTTGCCACTCTAGGTGGGAGGTAAACTGTACCATCTGGTGCACTTGTTATTGCTCCATGTAAGCCTCCGTTTGCTGTTGCTATTCCAACTA
>JAYYHK010000070.1:0-3912 GCA_036148495.1 Thermoplasmatota archaeon
GTGTTGCCTTCTTTTGGTTTGGGACGTTCTCAGGAACTACTAATGCTTGTTGAAAAATTAGGTGTTGAGGTTTGGCTTGACGGCATGGGCAGAGATATAGCTAGAATTTTACAAAAATATCCTGGATCTATTAGAGATTTCGGAGGAATGAACAAAGCATATCGAAACACTAATTTTGTCAAATATGCTAGGCAAAGAAAAGCTGCGATGAAGGGCGATGTAATAGTTACAACTTCAGGGATGCTTAACGGTGGTCCTGTATTGCATTACTTGTCTGAAATCCGCAAAAATCCTTCTTCGGCTGTGTTCCTGACAGGTTTTCAGGTTCCAGGCACTAATGGCCATATGTTGAAAGAAACAGGGAAGCTCAGATTGGAAAGAGGAGATTCTTCACCTCCAGTTGATATCAATTGCCAACTTAAATCATTCGATCTTAGCGGACACGCAGGCCATAGCCAAATCGTTGATTTCATTAATAAATGCAATCCAGAAAAGGTTATACTTTATCATGGAGATAATAGACAAGCATTTAAGGAAGATTTAAAGGATTATGAAGTTGTTCTTCCAATTGAAAATGAGACTATAGAAATAGATTAAGTTTCTTCCATTTGGTTATCAGGCCCTATAAACATACGAATTATACCTAATAAAAGGAAGAAAATTAGTGAAGTAAAAACTATGCCATATGGGCCTTGTAATTCAATTGAATCTTGTATCTGTCCATCGCTAGTAGACACATAATTATTGATATTTATGACTACTTCAGCTATAATGAATGTTATGAATAAAATTACTGCCAAATTTACCAAATAGCTAACGAAAAGAGTCCTAAGAGTTTTCGACACACTCTTTCTTTGAGCGTTTGTCAACAACGAAATATCTAAACCTGCAGGTTTGAACTGTTCAGCATAGTTCTCGTACTTTATTGCAGCATATGAAAGTTCAATATAAATGACAAATCCTAAACCGATAAAAATTCCGCTCGAGAGGTATTCACTCCAACTTTTTTCATCTTGTTTTGTGTCGTAACCGCAGTAACCTTCATCAAAATTTTCTAGACATAGATTAGGAGTATAGAGAAAGCCGATAATAATGGCTAGACCTATGGAAGCGCCGATTGCCCAGCCTTTTCTTTTCCATATTCCATAAGCTCCTAAAAATGGCATTGATCCAAAAATGGCATTAGTAAGTCTAACAGAAATATCATCGATTCTATCATATGTTTCACCAACATCATCGTATACTAATTTGATTGGTTTCCATTTCCATTGAGTTGCATTTGCTTCCTCAGATTCAATTTCAACATTTTCAGGGATTATGTATTCTCCCCTCTCAACGTTTATTGCTGGTTCTGCAATGTAATGTCCTACAGTACCTACAATTAATAAAAATACGAAGAGCTTATATTTACCTTTAAAAATTGTAAAAAAATAGAAAAGAAATCCTGCTGCAAATCCCCAAGGCACAAAAACATCAGGTTCTGGATCAAAACCTTTTAAGGAATTCCCAAGATATTTCGTAAGAAGTGAATCCATTGGATTGTGGTATACGTAAAATTCACTTATAACATAAATTAGGGATAAACTGGATATTATTTTTATAGCGAAGATTATTGGATATTCACCGAAAAAATCTTTGTAATTAATTATCTTATCTATGCTAGGCAATCGTGAAGCTTTTGTTTCAGTTTGGTCTTCTTCCAATTAAATCTCCTGAAGTGCAGTGTTGACATTGTCTCCGTATTTCCAATCGCCTACTTGTAGTCCAAAGCTCCTAAGTTCTGATATCATATTGTCTCTTTCAATTTTAGCAATTAGTAGAGGCTCTACAGGGATTCTCTTCATTCTTTCTTCAAAGTCAAGACTCGAAGGTGAAATAGTAGTAATTGTAAACCCTCTACTTATTGTACTTGTAAATGCCTCAGCTATAGTATGGTCATCATCCAATGAGCTAAAAAGTATGATTGGAGAACCGCTAGGAATATGGGGTAATAAATCCTTCATTACAAGTTCAAGCTTCAGATTACCCTGTGGTTTAGCACTTGATAAAGCAGTTAATATTTTGAAAAGATGGTGCTCACCACGATCTAAATCAACTCTATCAATACTATCTCCATAAACCATAAGAGCGACATTATTTCTTTCATCAAGTAGTTGTTTAGCATAGGTAGCTGCAGCTCTACAAGACATTTCTAGTGGAGTATCTTTACCTCCACCCACTGCAGAAACCTCTCTCGCATCTACTAATAAAATAACATCCATTACGTCTTCTCTGACAGTTTCATTAACCATCATTTTACCTTTCTTGGCCAAGGCTTTCCAATTAACTGATCGAAGTGAGTCACCAGGGACAAATTCTCTCAATGAATAAAATTCTGTACCAGTTCCAATAACATTTAGAGGCATAGCACCTGATAGTAATTTAGGTGAACGAGAAGTTATTACCTGATCCTCTAGCACCTCTACTTGAGGAAATACAGAAAAGCTGTGAATAGATTCTTCTAATCTCTCGTTATAAAACAAATCAAATGCGTCTTTAACGCGCATCTTGACAGGCCCAAGGTGGTAATGTCCTCTTAATGGCAATTTCAAAGAATATTCAAATGAAACTTCCTGCCAAGGTTTCATGTATAGTAAAGTGTAGTTTGATCCTTTAATTATTCTAGCTTGAGGAGGTAAGCTGTCATATATTTCCACAAATCCAATACCTAATCCCGTATTTTTAATTATAAATTTCACAGACATAGTTCCATCTTCAAAAATATTATCAGAGGTTGTCTCCCTCCGAATCTTAACGTTAGGCATCCAAACGTCGAGGAAACTGGATATAACTACAAATGTCAACATTACAAGCCCCGCACTAATGAAAAGATAATTCAATCTAATTAATCCTGCAAGTGTCAGGAAGATTGCTCCGCCTGCGACAGCTGCAGCTTTTTTACTCCACATTTAGTTTTCTAGTTGTCCTTGAGTTGTTGGCACTTCTACTTGTTCTAGTATTTCAGAAACGATTTCCTCAGTTTTTACACCCTTAATCCTTGGTTCTGGCTTTAGTATGATTCGGTGTCTTAGAGTATAGATACTTAATCTTTTGATGTCATCAGGAATCACGTAATCCCTTCCGCTCAAAACGGCAAGCGCTCTTGATAGTTTGAACAATGATTGTGCCCCTCTCGGAGATGAACCGACCTTCACTCTAGGATCTTCACGAGTTCGATAGATAATTTCGACTATGTATTCGATTATTGAATCGTCGATTCTTACTTTTTCAAGACTCAATTGCATTTCTCGAAGCTTTTCGGGAGTAGTAATTGCCTTAAGTGTGTGGTCATCTTTTCCTCTTTGCTTTCTTTTCACAAGGATGGCTCTTTCAATAGGTCTTCCAGGGTATCCCATTGATAGTTTCATCATGAAACGATCCAGCTGAGCATCTGGAAGTGGATAGGTACCTTCAGATTCGATGGGGTTTTGTGTAGCTAAAGTTACAAAGGGTTCTGGTAGAACATGAGTTTCACCTTCTATAGTTACTTGGTGTTCCTGCATAGCCTCTAGCAAAGCAGCTTGAGTTTTTGGAGGAGCTCTGTTTATCTCATCAGCAAGAAGCAAGTTACAAAACAGAGGTCCTTTCCGAAATTCAAACTTTTGGTCTTTCTGATTCCAAATATAAATTCCAGTGATATCAGCAGGTAAAAGATCAGGTGTAAATTGCACACGTTTAAAATCAATCCCTAGTGCTTGTGCAAAAGTATTAGCTAAGAGAGTTTTAGCCAATCCGGGGTTATCTTCAAAAAGGATATTTCCACCAGCTAATATTCCAACTGCAGTTAGGTCGAGTATAGGCCTTTTTCCCATAACAACCTGTTCAGCTTCAGCTAAAACAGCTTGCATTAAATCATGTGTTTCTTGTAATGAA
>JAYYHK010000071.1:0-4494 GCA_036148495.1 Thermoplasmatota archaeon
AATAACCAAATTGTTTGAATAATAAGCCATAATTCCAATGTAACTATCCGCCCTTATGTTGTCTATAACCATGTCATAAGAGTAATACGTTTCAATACCTGCTGAACTAGAGCTTGTTGAACAACAACTGGTCGTGTTTTTACTATTTATAACTGCTAAATTTTTTATTACGGAATTGTCACTATTTGTATCAAAAGTAAACGGACTTTCCAAATATCTACCATTAACTATAGTTCTTGAAGGTCCTGAACCTAT
Source organism: Thermoplasmatota archaeon (assembly GCA_036148495.1). Classification (GTDB taxonomy): domain Archaea; phylum Thermoplasmatota; class Poseidoniia; order MGIII; family CG-Epi1; genus CG-Epi1. The sequence goes on from JAYYHK010000071.1 coordinate 256, forward strand.
AATTGATAGTCTTTTGTTAATATAAACGTTTTCCTTGTAATGGCCTGGCCATAGCTCAATAACGTTCTGAGCTGATGCATCTGAGACAGCTTCTGAAATTGAATAATACAACTCACCTTTATTTCTATTGTAAACTCTACTATCTGGAAGCTTACCCGAATGCTCTCCTCCAGATATCGTTACCTCTCTGGGATCTTCAGTCCATGAACCTTTATGAAATCCAATGTGAGGCTTGTAGTTAGTACCTGATGAGCTACCTGCGTAAATCTTTTTGATAATTAATAAACTATCAATCTTACCTTGGCTATTCGTTTTTGAATCTGAACCGCCGAAGTGAGATGTTTTGTAAAGAATAGAATTAGTACCCAAAGGATCTTGGTATAATGCCATAGCTTGAGATGAAGACAACTCTGAATTGAATATGGCTAAATTATCAACCATTCCATCCATGTAACCTCCGTTACAAGACGTACTTGAAGCAGCACAGCGTCCGATCCAGTTGTAACTTTGACTGTAACGCATGTAAGCTGTAGTGCCTGAGAAAGTATTAGTACCGTCGAGAGTACCATTTACGTATATTCTCAACTTATCCGAATCTTCGCTCCAGGTACCTACAATATGATACCAAACGTCAGTAACCATTTCCGTTGAAGCTTCAATCTTTTGATCACCATAAGGTGAACCCCAAAAAAAAGCTCCAAAAACAGGATTACCATCTGAATTTACTGCCAAATACGCATCCGCATCATATCTGAAATTAGCAATACCTTCATAAGCTGTACCTGTAGGAAATGAATCGAATTTAACCCAAACTGACATGGAGTAATGGTCATAACCGTTACAACTCCCTACTGTGTTACAATTGCTATTTCTTGCGTAGTCATTAGAACCATCAAAATTTACTGCATTTCCAAATTTGCCTGATACAAAAGAAGCTCCACTGTAAAGGTAAGCTGAATGAGATGGAGTCACTGTATCATAAGCATTACAACAGCTAGTTTCATCAAATTTATAATAATTAACAAGATTTTGATTAGATGTCTTGTTCATTATTATTGCCGCGCTATTTCCGTCTGCAACGTAAACATCTGCGTTATTTATTCCAGTATATATTTGCGTACCTTCGGGTTCCCAGTTTACAGCTCCTGCTTCATTTTGTGCTACCCAACGATAACCAATTCTTTCAAATCCTTCTGAGTATGTTACTACTGATTCATCTGATGCTTTAATTATTTTGACATCATCAACATACCAGCCCTCAAAATCATGCTCCGAACTGTCACTACAAAATGTGAACTTTAATCTAATATCTTCTCCCCTGTAATCTGTTAGGTTGAATCTCTTAGTTTGCCAGCCTAAGCTAGACTTATCTCCCATAAAAGCCTGAGTAGAACCACAATCACCTGTAAACGAATTATCATAACCTCCAATTGGAGTCAAAAGTTGCCAAGTGGAACCTGAGTTTTTAGTGATGTAAACTTGACCCCCATCAAACCTATCTTCTGTTTCATACCAGGTTTTAATTTCGAGAAGTCTGGTCTCCCCAACACCGCCACTTGGTAAGGAAATGTCTGATTTCTGCTTGAATGAACCCAACCAAGAATCAAGATATGTACCTTCTTCACCATCTCCAACCCAAAATGAATTTACACCTGAGTTTGCCTTTCTGTCTGAATCAATTGTTGTGTTCACTCTGTTCCAAACATAAGTTCCGTTGGAAGTAACTGAAATTTCTACCTCCTCTTTCTCTATTAACTCGGAATCTGAATCAATGTACAAGTCGTCAAAATCGGTATCAATGATTACGTTATTCCATCCGTTGCGGTTTGAATTTGAATCATAACCATGATGAATGTCATAACTATCTGTGTTCGAAAAATCAACATCTTTTATTGTATTATTTTCAGCCTCTCTAGTGAAGGAAATAGCATACTTTTCACTATTAAAATCGGAATTATAAATTGTATTGTTATCTGCTCCAAATAATAGAAGGCCTACATTTGTATTATCGTTAAAATATGAATTATTAAAATAACTATTCTTTGTATAAGCTGCTTTAATTCCGATATCGTTGTACTGAAGATTTATGTTATCGAAAATATTGCCTTCACCGTACAAAATAACAATTCCAAACTCATCGGCACAATGGAAGTCGCCTCCGTAAACTAAAAGATTATCTGATGAATATGATATTATTCCTCGATCAAGAGACGAGTAGTCGCAGTGCATGAAAGTATAATGTAATTGAACATCATCTGAGGATACTATGCGAACCCCAAACGTATTGTACCTAAATAGATTATCATGAAGTTGAACTTCATCTGCTGTAATTAGGACACCTGCGTCTCCAGTACTTTCTCCTGTGGTGGAACCGCTGTATTGAACTTCGAAATATTTTAGCTGTGACTTTGCTGCTGCCAATTTAAAAACATAATCTCCTCCACTAGCATTGACTACAGGTCGAACAAAGTCCCCACCCCAGTATATTTTCTCGATATCTGAAGAAGTTAAAGCATCATCCCATATTGTAACTTCATCAAGTGTCCCATCGAAAAAATCATCATAACTTCCGTCATTATTGTGATCGCTTGCTCCAATTATCTGCTTGTTGCTAGTATCAGAAATTGAATTTGAATAGTTGCAGCTATTATCAAGCTCACCGTCGATATACAACTTGATACTTGATTTGTCATAAGTAGCTGTAAGCAATTTCCAAGTATTTTCTGGAATTTCCTTTACAGATTCACATGCACCTGAACTAGAGCCCATACCAAAAACAAAATTAAATTTAGCATTTTCATCGATTAAAGTCGTATATCCTTTTACAGAATCTGAATCAGATTCATACTTTGAGAATATGGTTCTTATGCCGGTATCGTTATCGTCTAGGTTAACCCAAGCACTAATTGAAATTACATCTGAGTCAAAAACTGAAGCATCATCAATTTCAACATAATCGTTTGATCCGTCGAAATTAAGACCATTATCCCAAACTCCTGCTTCTGTACTTGCCCCTTCAACATCTCCATTGTTGTCGTGACACCAGACACCATCATCAACTTCCGAAGGATCTTCTTCGTCAAGTGAGTATTTAGCTACTAAATCTCCATTATTACAATCGTAAAGATTGCCCATTTCAATGCCATAATTTCCCCCGATAATTGTTAATTTTTTATCTACTTCAACAGCATCATGATAAGTTCTGGAAGCAACACGAATTGTATCTCCGGCACTGGCATTGTCAACAGCTTGTGTAATATTAGTATAATCTGATCCTCCAAATTTGTCGACAGTGTAAGTGGCAGCTTCACTGTCATCAGAAACAAAAACAAAGAATAGCATTGCGACTAAGAGAAGTAAACCTGCATTCACAAAGTTGTTCCTTGTTAACATTTTTATCCTAATGTACGGCCGCGTGTACACGCGTACTATAGCTATATAAAACACAAGGGCCTTAAAATAAGTTCATTATACTGGTAATCTACTACAAATAGACTGCTCTTTTTGTAAGGGTATGAGTATTACTGATGACACATTCAAAGAACTGATGAAAAGATTTGCTTCAGGAGTTACATTAATTACTTTTGAAAATGATGGAAATTATAGCGGATTAACCGTATCCAGTTTTTGCTCCTTGTCAATGAATCCTCCATTAATTTTAATTTGTATAGACAAAAAAATACCTAGCCATGAATCGCTAAAAAATAGTACCCATTTTGGCGTCAATATTTGCACATCTGAACAAGGAAAATTGGCTTGGGATTTTGCAAATTCAAACGTAGACAAAAACGAATTGATATTATCTTTAAATCACAATATTACCGAAAATAAAGTTCCATTATTAAATGACTGTTTGGCATCAATGGAATGTACAATAAAAGAGACATATGAGGGTGGCGATCATACTATTTTTCTTGGGCAAATTAAAGGCGGTAAATTTGATGAAGAGTCAGACCCATTACTTTACTACAAATCAGGGTTAGGTAACTTCACACCAAAGTAGCTAAATATTCTTCAAAAACATCTCTAGGTATATTTCCTCTAATAGCAACTTGTGTACGATAAAAAAAAGCTGAAATCCAGAGTTCTTTAATTTCAATTTCGCCTTTATCTAAAACAAGTAATTTTATAGGACGCCAAAGGCCCATATCTAGTAAACTGGAGCATTCCTGTGGTTTAATTTCCAAATTTTTTTCTAAAAATAAACTCTCAATCTTCAACGCTATTTCTTCGCCTTCA
>JAYYHK010000072.1:0-16566 GCA_036148495.1 Thermoplasmatota archaeon
CACTTAACCAAGCGTTTATTCCTAAAAGAATTGCCATTAATATCATCAAGCTAGGCCAAAAATTATCTCCTGGAGTCTCCTTTACAAATATAAAACACGGAATTGCAAAAATCAGGAACAAAGCTGCCGTTAACTGAAAAACGGCTGGATACGGAAAGCCCAAAGTGTCAGTAATATACAATGCTGATAAAATTCCTACTAATGCACCAACATATCCTACTCCTATTCCAATTCCACCAATTCGACCCTTATTCCCCGGTGTAGATATTGTAGCTAATGTTGAGTCGTAAAAAATCAGACCTGCTTGATAAAAATAATTTGCAATAATAAAAAAAATCAGAGAGACTGTTAAGACTGTACTCTTACTCCAGCCATCTCTTTCATAACCCAGTAATGCGGTGAAAGCAACACAAAGCAAAGTGGTGACAAAAAGAAATGGCATTCTGCGTCTTGCTTGATCTGAAAGTGCTCCTATTAACGGAGCCGTAAGAAATACTAAACCCATTGAAGCTGCATTTGCATAACCATAATCTGAGTCTGTTCCTCCAACTTCGTCACTGACAACCCAAAGACCAAAATAAAAGGAAACTATTAGAACTGAAAATATAGTATTTCCTAGATCGTAAAAAGCCCATGAAAAAATACTGAACATAGATGCCTTGGTAGTTATTGGCTCTCTAGGTTTTTTCCTTTCTTCGTTAAAATCTTTTAATTTTTCTCTAATCTTATTAGGTGCGTCTAATATCTTTCTTGAACTACTCATATCTAACCTTAATTGTGCATAGAATCATAGTCTTTTTCTGATGCTACCGCTAATAATTTCCTTATTCTTTCATCTTCAGCTTTAGCGTCTTCTATCCCAGCATCAATATCGACTCTATATAGTAATATAGCACCTAAAAGAAGAAGAAAAGCTATACTAAATATTCCAGCACGACTGTCATACATAACTGCCATGAAAAAGTAAAGTGCTGGACCCAAAAAAGCTGCTACCTTGTTAAAAAATCCGAGGAAACTGTAAAATTCAGTACTTCTGGTTTCAGGTACAATTTGCCCAAATAAACTACGTGCGAGTCCTTGAGAGCCTCCCAAAAGGGTTCCCATAAAGCATCCAAGTACTATGAATTGAAAAAAGACTCCCATTCCTAGTGGTTTCCAAATATTATCCCTAGCCCAAATGGGTATGCTATCTAAGACGCCATCTCCTAAATTAGTTGGATGATCCTCGCCCACATTGGCATTACCTGATAAATTTCCACCTAATACACTTGCACTAAACCGAGTATCACTTATAGATGATAAAAATGAAGTAATGTTAGCATCAGATACTCCAGCTAATTTAACTTTATTAGGCTCATCTTCTGAATCTCCCCAAGACCATTCTAAAATATTGCTGTCGTCCTCATTAACCTTTATAGGAAGAATATAGGACCATTCCTTAGCCCAAGCCTGCTCGTCAAATTCATCGTCTTCATAGTCCAACTTTTGAGCTAAATCATTTGCTGACCATGAAACGTATACAGAATAAGCTAAATCCTCCTCTTCCCACTCGTAAAGAATATCGTAATCTTCATGCCTTTCTAATTCCAAAGGTGCAAAGCAAAGCGCAAAAAAACATAACGCAACCCAGCCACTGATTGAAATCATCAGAGCATTCTTTGTTCCTCGACTCTCAGCTAATCTTGTAAAGAGTATAGCTGATGGAGCTGCAACAAATTGAATAACTAGAAGAGCAATAATTAATCCTGTGAATCCAATTCCTAAAACAGTAGTTCCGTAAACGCCTCCCAATGCAGTAACTGTGTTTATACCATCAATAAACAAAAAGTAAGCAAGCATGTAGAGAAATAACTGTGGAAAATCTTTGTAATCCTTGAGAGTTTGTTTTACCTCTCCAACTGCAAACCTTGCGGCATCTCTAAATTTCAGTTTTTCCATTTCATTTTCAACGGGAGGCTCAGGAACCCATGCAAATGTGATTAAAGCAAAGCCATACCACCAAATTCCTGAGGTTGCTAAGGAAAATTGAATTGCCCATTCTGCAAAATCTGTTGCTAGTAAAATAATAAGATGCAAAACAAGAAGAACGCCAGCCCCCAAATAACCGTAAGCAAACGCTCGATTAGAAATATCATCTAATTCATCGGGTTTACCTAAATGAGGAAGTAATGCATTGTAAAAGACACCGGCACCATTAAGACCTATATTTGCAAAAAGATACATTACCATAATCCAAATCCAAGCTGCGTTTCCTAAAAAAGGAGCAATGGCAATCAAAAATGTTCCTCCTGCACCAACAATTGTTAAAATTTTAAGCCAACGCATCTTTACAAGTCTGCGATCGGCTATAACTCCTAGTGGAGGACTTATTATTGCAACCGAAAGTGTAGATATTGCAACCACAAGAGACAATACTGCATCAGCAGTCATTGATTGAGAAAAAATTGAAACTGTTAATCCATTAGCTTTGAAAAATAATGCGGTATACCATACCGGAATAATTGCCAATGTGACGCTACATTCAAATGCGGATTTTGCCCAGTCATAGTAACCATAACCACTAATTGCTTTTTCCTTATCTTCAGACAAATTTTGAAGCTTTGAACCTAAATTAAAAAGTCTTGTAATTGGGTCGGCCATATCAGCTGATAGACAGGCAGTTTAAATACAGATGACCTCGGTGTTTCAATAATAAAAACATTCCTTACTTATTCCATTCTAGAGCTTTATCCAGAAAGTTTTGAAATATTTCAGCACCAAATTCAGTATTTTCAACTTCCGGATGGTATTGAACTCCAGCATAAGGAAGCGTTTCATGTTGCATTACTTGTACTTGACAAGCATCTGAAGACGCCATTATCCTAAAGCCCTCAGGCATTTTATGAACTTCATCATTATGTGATTCCCAAACATTAAATTCTTTTGGAAATCCTTTCAAAATCCACCCCTCTTCAATTAGTGATACTAAAGAAGAACCAAACTCGGGAACTGACGCAGGACCTGCCTCACCTTGAAAATGTGTGGCCATATACTGATGACCTACACATATGCCTAATATCGGCCATTTTTCTATATCTAGGTACTCGGAAGTTAAACCTAATGCTTCTGATTCGCTCTCAATTCTTGGTGCACCACCCGACAAAACTAAAGCTCTAAACCTATCTAATTCTTCGATTGGAGTTACATTAGAGATAATTTCAGCCCTACATCCCAAATAATTAAGAACTCTATATTCACGATGCGTCCACTGCCCACCATTATCAACAACAGCTATAGGAAAGTTATCATATGACATCTTAATTTTCAGGAATTTCCTGCCTCAACATAACTAACCTCTTTTTTCTATCGTTAGTAAATTTTTCAAGGGATTTCATAACCCATCTGGGGCTCAAGTGAGCTTCATCTATGATTTGTTCTAGGCTACCTCCAGTCCTCCATCTATTGTCCCAATCAGGTGTCAAAGAATACTCTGCTACTACCCTATTAGAAATCCAATTTTTCATAACGCTTAATCCCGTGTTGCTAATAATCATGGAGTCTGCCCATTCTTGTTTACTGATAATAGATGATTTATATTCTGAAGATTGCATGTCAAAAAGCTCCCAAGATAATGCTGAAACTATCTTAACGTTAAACTTAGAACTGATCTCGTCCAATACAGACACTACTGAGTTAGTAGAACTTGTTCCTCTAACGATAACAACGCCTTGATGAGGTCTATCATCATAATCCCGAATCAAGTAAGCTCCTTTGGAAGCTTCTAAATGACTAGATATTCCCAATTTCTTCCTGTCGGGAACTTCGATCGCTGGACGAGTCAAATGTAGAGCCACAATAGGAACATTTGTTGAAAAGGCTGCAGCTAAAGCAGGCGCGACATCGTTATGCTCCCAAGGGTGAAGGTTAATTATGTGACCTTTAGGGAAAAGTTGAGTTACTCCCGGTGCAAAAATGCCGAAATGAGTTCGGCTATCTTCTGCCGTTTCAGGCCCTGAATGACCTGCAATCCACAATAGTTTACCAACTTTAATTTGTGAATCTTGGGCTACTTGACTGAATAATCTTATGGGACCATATTTGAGATAACTAAATGAGCCATAAGTACTGAATGAACCTATAAATCCATTGAATGATTTCAATGTATCTGAACTGAAATTTACTGTTGACAAGCCAGCCATCATACCTGAGTTAGCAAATTCAGTTATGCCTTGGGGCATAAGAGGTGATGACGAATTATCTTCTTTGCTAAACATACCCATATCATCCATATCTCCCCAACCTTTTGAAAAACCGGAAATATTGGTTGAGTCTGCTAAGTCTGCAGACATTGCTACGAAAAGGGGCCTGTCGTAATTCATCCTAGAATAAGAATTTAACCATGAAGCTATTTTTGAAAAACCTACTCTATTGGGCACTTTATCTCCTGGTTCAGCAAATATTTCCGAAGGATAATTTGTAAAGTTAAAAAGTTCTTTGTCATCTAATGGATTATCTTGCTTAATTTTACAAGAGGCAAACTCCTCAGGAACAGAATCTCCCAATTCAACTAGGCGATTAGCCAAATAATCGACTAATTCTTGATTATTACGTAAAACTGAAAAGACTGTTTTCAGATATGATGAGCCTTGTTCGACTTGACCTTCTCTTGAAGGAGCAGATTTCTCGCCGAAATTTGGAAATTCCATATTATATTTTGAGGCAAAGTCTTCCTTAGTTTTCCAAAAAAGTTCGGAGTTTCTTTTATGAGGTGCACCGTGTGATTTTTCGTCAAATTTATGATAGCCTCTACCTTTACGTGATTTTGCATAAATCATTTTTGGTATCTTTGCATCCGATTTATTGACAACTAAATCGTAATATGCCTCTGTAAAAGAAGACCAGTCTTGACAATCATCTGTACCTTCAACATGCCATCCGCAAGTCTCAAAAAGTTCTTGCGGTGTTGAATTGACAATACTACTGAAAGGACGGCTGTCTATACCAAAATCATTCCAATCAATGTAGTAAACTAAGTTGCCAAGCCCCAAACCCCAAGCTGAATTCAAAGTCTCAAGCGTGACACCTGTACTCAAACCTCCTTCACCTTCAAAAGCAAACACTTTCACATCTTCTGTACCTGCCAGCTTATGTGCCAAAGCAGCGCCTGCTGCAGCTGGAGAACCGTGGCCACTTGGGCCTGTGTTAAACTTGAAGAATAATGTCTTGCCTTCCATTTCAGCGTGGCCAGGAAGTCCTTTATTTTGCCTCAACGTTAGTAAATCTTCCCATGTTAATTGAAATTCTTCTCCATTCTTAACTAAATATTTAGAATCCTGGGTCTGTTCAAATTTAATGCGTAATGATTCATTTAAAACGGCAAGAGTAGCATAAACCATTGGATTATCATGTCCCGCAACCAAAACAAATCTATCAGCGAAACGCTTTGTAGGATCTCTAATATCCCATCTCATAGCTCCAGATAGCAAAGTAATTAACATACCATGGACTTTTGAACGTGAACCACCGGGATGCCCGCTCTGACTCAAGTTTAATGTAATGTCAATACATTGATCAATTAAGTCTTTAGTAATCTCCCAAAATTTGTAGTCTTTTTCAAGGTCCGAAGGACGTTTCATATATTTGGGATTAAAGTATTGTTATTAAGTTTCTGCTTAGATTAATCTTCGACCTGTCTTGCAAGATAACCTCTTGAAAATAATATCTGAACAACTGCCCACAGCATAAAGAAAACTAAAACTGATAGAGCCTGGCCGTATATTGTATTGTACTCAATTGAATTTGAAAAAGAATATGGTAATAAAGTTCTTAGCAGATCATGGAATAAGAACGCTAAGGAAGTTAAGATCATTGTGAAAGCTAAAGTAACTATTAAAGTAGTTAAAAACCAGACTAATACATCTTCGTATTCTTTAGAGTAAGACATGATTCTTGCTAATCGACTGTACCTTGTATGACCGTAACTGAGCTCTAAAAATAACATAAAACTAAAAACAAACCCCAATATAGGATAAATTTGTTCATTTGTGTTCCCTGAAAGTCCGAGCGGCATAGACAAAATTAAAAAGGCTGAAATTACTTGATTACCTATCTTATTTTGCCAGATTCCGACCATTCCAGTTGAAACTGGTAAACCAACCAGTACCCAAAAAAAGAATTGTTGCAGTGGCTCGTAAGGTATTCCCTCAACACTAAAAACATACCCTATGAAGATAAATGTAAACAGTAAAATAAGACTAATTAGAACATAATTATAAATTTTTTTACTGGAAGATAGTAAAATGTTAGTAGTACCTAAAAAGAGGCCTGTTATAATTCCTGCAATGACTGAAGTATTCAACTCATTAATTACATTACTGTTGTATAAACTCTTACTAAAACTACTTAGAACACTAAAAAATATAGAATCTTCTAATGGATTAATCAAATAGGCAAAGCTTAAACTTAACATTAGAGCTAAAGTAGCTACCGACTGCATTAAAGCCAATGTGTTACTTGTTTGCATTACCTAATTACCTCCGCTAATGACGTAGACAGAACTGAGTCTGGATTCCAACGCATGGCTCTTGCCCCCAAAGAACGTGCTTCTGTTATTTTATTATCAAGCGATGCTGAAGCTGTAAAATATACCGTAGGTGATATTATTCTAGAATCTCTATCGTAGTCGAGTGTATCTGGAGCTATAACTGTTAACTTAAACCCGCGGGCTGTAATCTCACGAAGAGCGGTTGCGCTAGTTTTATCATTTTCCAAGGTAGATATTACCATGACTGGAGAACGGGGAGTAAAATTCCTAAGGTCTCCCAAAACTGTATGTAAACCAAGGGATCCACTGGCCTTTATCTCAGCCAGAGCTGTTAAAATCTTGTAAAGATGTCTCTCTCCTGTATCTGGAGATATAACATTAACAGAATCTCCGTAAGTAATCAAACCTACTCTATTTCTAGTTCTTAAAAAGAAATTTACAAGTGAAGCTGCTGCTTTACAAGAATAGTTCAAAGGATTTCTTAAGATAGTCCCCGTACCTGTAATTTCACGTGCATCTAGAACTAGCATAATATCTGAAATATCTTCTCTTTCAAACTGATTAACCATTAGCTTTCTAGTTCTGCCAAATACTCTCCAATTAATATTCTTGAAATCATCTCCTGGAAAGTATTCGCGAATTCCATAAAATTCACCACTAGTTCCAATCCTTCTAATTGGCATAGCTCCCTGATACATTTTTGGAAAGTCTGTGGAGAAATCTACACCTTCAATCTCTTCAATCTGTGGTAAAACAACTAAGCTTGATTTAGATTCAATTTCAGATTCATAATAAAATAAAAAAGAAGGGTTGTAAATTCTTAACCTCGGATTTCCCAACCTGAATTGACCTCTAAGCCTACAATCTAGTAAGTATTGATTAACTACTGTTTCATTTTGTCTCAAACGAATAACACTATGATTTAACCCTGATCTAACTTCAACTTCAGACGGTAAATTATCGTAAATTTCTAAAAAACCTACCGAGCGACCTTTATTTTGAACAACAAAATCTATACTGACACTGCTATTTTCAAAAACTTGATCATCATTAAAACTTCTAGTGATTTTAACATCGATCGGCCGTGTATTTACTAAACTGTGAACCGCGACAAATGCTAACATTGTAGTTCCTAACAAAAAAAGCTGAAGATTGTTAATAAATGGAGCAAATAGAACTAAAATAACACCTAAGCCAACATAAATAATTGCCTTACGTGTCCACATAAATTATTCCACAGTCACTGCGGGAACTTGAACAGTCATAAGTAGCTCTCCTATGACTTCATCTACATTTACACCACGGATACGAGCTTCCGGTTTAAGTATAATTCTGTGCCCAAGTACTGGAATTGCAGCTCTTTTGACATCATCGGGAACAACATAATCTCTTCCAGAAAGAACCGCTAATGCTCGAGACAATTTAAACAAGCCGAGACTACCTCGAGGACTTGAACCTACTGCAACACGCGGATCTCTTCTGGTAGATTGAACTAAATCAACGATATATCTCATTACTTCTTTCTTAACAAAAACCTCCTCTATTGAGTCATGCATTTCAACTACTTTTTCCGGAGTTGCGCGTGAATTTACTGTAAAAGAATCCTTCTTTCTTTGAGAGCGACCTTCAAGTATACCCGTCTCAACATCTTCATCTGGGTATCCAACGCTCAATTTGATTAAGAAACGATCCATTTGAGCTTCAGGAAGTGGATATGTTCCTTCATATTCTATAGGGTTTTGCGTTGCTAGAACAATGAAAGGTGATGCTAATTTGTGTGTTGTCCCTTCTATTGTGATTTGTTTTTCTTGCATTGCCTCTAATAATGCAGCCTGTGTCTTTGGTGGCGCACGATTAATTTCATCGGCTAAAAGTATATTGCAAAAAATTGGGCCTTTACGAAATTTAAATTTATTCTTTTCAGGGTCATAAAAGTAAGAACCTGTAATATCAGCCGGTAACAAATCTGGTGTAAATTGAATCCTCTTGAACTCACATCCAAGAGCATCAGCTAATGTATTAGACATTAGTGTTTTTGCTAAACCTGGAAAATCCTCGAACAAAATATTTCCGTTAGCTAAAATACCTGCCATTACCATTTCGATAGTATCTTCCTTACCTAAGACTACATTTGATACTTCATCGGAAATTTGCTTTACAGACTTATTTGTTTTCTTTACTAAGTCAAGAGCTTGACTAGAACTTTCATCTGCTTCTTTTTCACTACTCAATTTACCACGCACTCAATTTTTTAGCAATGCCTCTGAGAACATCTGGCCTAATCTCTTGTTTATTACCCAGAAGCATCTTGATATCTTCATCTAAGGCCACATTATAACGATTAAGTACATTTGGTAGCATCGCCATTCTATCATTTCTCGATTTGTCATCGAATTCATAAATTTGATATTTTAGTCTTAATCTTTCTAAGAAAACATCCTGAAGTGCGAGAATACCCTTATCCAGACTATGACCATAGGACCTAAGAGGGCGAGGTTTTCTGATGTCAAAAATATGGTACCACCTCTTGGGCTCGGCCTGCCTCATAGACAAACCCATTGTCAGAATAATAACTGATACTAAAACATTCAGCCTAATTACCTGAATAAATAATGTATCACCTGCCAAAAAGAAATAGAAACCCAAAGCACTTTGGAATAGACTAGCTCCAAAGGATTCTTGAGTATGTCTAGACTCATCGAACAAGATATCTCCTTCCGGCCCTATAATTGATTCGACTAAACCCAGCAAAAAATCTGCATTTCTATCTTCATTCCACATCATGTTAATAGGTAAACTAGAATCTGAAACAAAGACTGCTGTACCAAGTTGAACTCCTTCAGCAGATTTCATTTCACACCTCATACCTACTGTAAAACCTTGAGGTCCCGATACTTCATCTTCCGGAGTAATCAATCCATCATCATCTGTATCAATCCACGAATTTTTAGATGTTGAAATGAATACTTTTTTATTCCATTCGAAGCCCTGACTCCAAAAGTTGACGTATTGTGATCCTAAATCTCTAATTGCTACAGGCTCATTCAGAAGAATATTATACGATTCACCATCTACAATAGCAGTTGTGGGAATTAATGATAAATTATCTCTGTAGTTTTGATCCCAAAGTCTATGTTTCACAAACTCGATTGCAAATAATTGAGCAATAGTATCAGAATAATCAAAATCACCAAATACTAGAATACTACCACCATTTTCCATATACTTTGCTAATATTTCAAGTTCAAAAGAAGAATATGGAGATTCTGTGCCTACAATTACGAAGAGTGTAGATGAAGGATTAGAAATCTCATCGAGAACTCCAGGATTTGATAATACTGCACTTACATTGTAGTTTGAATCTAAATCTTCTTCTAAGCTTTTTCTAAAATTGGAAATATCGTTCCAGTCATCATCATATGCTGATAATTGAGGATCTCTCTCAGCAACATACTGGAGTAATGGAAACAAAACCAGTGTACAAACCGTAACCGTAGCAAAGAGAATTATAATTCCAGAACGACTAGAAATTTTCATATCACTCTTCTATAGCACTATCATTTAAGTCTAAACTTTCGATAACTGTTCTAAGAGCTGATACTGCATTAATTCGATGGTCATCATCTAATTTCTTTTTAGTGTAATCAGCTTCCTCATATAAAATTGTCAATCGTGCCACTGAATCTAGATCCAATGATAAAGCAGTACGTAATGCGTCCTGAAACTCTCTAACTGTTTCAAAGTGTTTCCTTAGATAACCATGACCTTGTAATACTTTACACATTTCTTTGTATGAATACACAATAGAGTCCCGATAATCCATATTTGCCTCGAGTGCTAAAGCAGTAGATTCTAAAATTCTCTGAATTTCCCTAAGATGACGCTCACGGTACCACTTCCAACCGAGCAGTATGCCTGAGGAAGCAACAACTGTGGCTCCAACTATCACCCAAAATGCATAATTTGATTCTTGAGAAGGTGCCCGATAAATGATCGTAGATTCAATACTACTGGCCACATATTCTTCATTGCCTGTGTAGTTTACGGCAACATTCATTGGAATTGTAATGTTCCCTGAAAAATATGAAGAAAAGGTAGCTGTGCCATTGAAATCAGTGACAACCATCGTAGTCATCCCCAATGGTTCAAATGAAATCAACAACGGAGCACCTGATACAAAGGTTCCATCGTACATTTGTAAAGTAATTGATCCTGTAAATTCTTGCCCAAACTCCAATGAAGCCGGAACATCTAAGGTCAAGAAAGTCTGCCCTTTTACGAACAATTTGGACGTAGTACTATTTCCAATGTAGTAATTATTCCCCAAAGACTCTACTGTAAGATTATGATATCCTAACG
The DNA here is from genome assembly GCA_036148495.1 of Thermoplasmatota archaeon. Taxonomy (GTDB): domain Archaea; phylum Thermoplasmatota; class Poseidoniia; order MGIII; family CG-Epi1; genus CG-Epi1. The sequence goes on from JAYYHK010000072.1 coordinate 10,883, forward strand.
AAGTACCAAACGGAATTTCCAAATCTATCATAAATTCACCAAACTCGTTTGTCTTACCAATTAATGGAAATTCTGAATCCATAGTTAGTCTAACTTCAAGACTAGAAACGGGACGGTTTGCCTTGTCAAAAACAAAACCTGAGATAGTTTCTGTCGAATTAGTTACTGATAAATAATCGGGTAACTCTATTCTAATGTTATGAGAAACTTGTAAAACCCAACTTGAAGTTGAAGAAAGGTAGAACTCATCTGGAACGTAAGTAATTACAATAGTGTTTGGACCTGCTATGCTTTCATTAGGTACTAAGTAGGTATTTTCAAAGTAACCATTTGAGTTTGATTCGATAGTTTCTATTAACGAACCGCCGAAGGAAAAACTTAAAGTTGCTTTGAGAGGATTGCCCATATCGTCATTTAATGTTCCATTAAAACTAAATGTTTCTCCAACGATAACTTCAGAATCTGAAAATAAGACGATATTTGTAGAAGCTAGCACTCGAATATTCTGCTGATTATTAGAAGGAAGGTAATATTCAAAACCTGAATAATCCCACTTTGCAACATAATTACCCAATTTAAAGTTAGATGGTAACGTTATATTTTGTTGAACTAAGCCATCAGCATCTGTGATTAGATGATATTTTTTACCATTAAATGTCAAATTAATATGCTGATTAAACATAGGATTGCCTAAATCATCAATTAAATTAGATTTCAATAAAAATTCCTGATTACGGAAAACTTCAATATCAAGGAAATTGAAATCAGTACTAGCTAATATGTCAGAATCTTGTGAATTGTCCGATTCCACGTAAAAGTTAGATCCTTGGAAAAAGACTGAAATTCTATGAGATCCCAATGAAGTATCTTTTGGAACTAAGAAATCAAAACTGTAAAGGCCTAAATTTTGAGTAGTAAAGTTACCCACGTACATTCCATCAAAGTAAAATTCTAAATCTAAATCTGGAAGACCTGTTCCTGCTGAATCTCGAAGATAGCCCGAAACTATTGAGGTTTGGTCTCTATATCCTCCAAGCCATTGTATCACGATTTCCGTTTCTCTCATTACAAAAACATTTACCTCATCAGATGATTCACGAAGGAAATTTTGATCTTCTACTTTAGCCGTCAAAGAATGGTTACCAACCATTGTATCATATGGTATCTTGAAACTTCCTTCGAAGTTACCATTAACCGATTCAGCGGTTGTTCGTGTTATACCGTTCCACAATATCTTAATTTCCCTATCCAAAGGAACTGCTAAATCATTTTCAATAAATCCTTTAAATGAAACATTATTTCCTGCAATTACTAAATCACTAAATTCAGTAATAGAAATATTTGTACTGCCCCAAATCGTGTAATTTGCAATATAATTTGAAGGGAGGTAGTAACCAAATCCGCCAAAATCAAGTTCAACTGGTATCACACCAACCGGATGGTCTAAATCAGAACAGCTCCAATCATCATCGCAAACAAAACTAAAACTTCCGTTGGAATCACCTGTTACATACCTTAGATAATCTCCATCCCAAAAAATATTCACCTCTATGTCTTCAACTGGTTGACCTCTATCATCCAAAATAGAACCGTTGAACCAGATGTCTGACCCTCTAACTAATTCAGTGTCAGGGATAAATATTAATGTTTCAGAAACTACAGTAAACTCTACAGTCTTTGATGCATTATCGTAGAAAGGTTGAGTGGTATTATCAAAATTAACTTCAACTGTGATTTTACCTAATAATTGAGCATTCGGTACCAAATAATTTTTAGAGAACGACCCTCCAAATGTTGTGGTTGAAACTCCGTCAATTTCATTACCACCCCACTTGAAAGATAAATCAATACCAGAGATAGCGAGAGAATTTTCATCTCTCGCGAAGCCAGTTATCTCTATTTCCTGATCACGTAAAACTTGTTCCTCATTTACCTCAATTATGACTTTCTTGTGGAAGAATACTTCTTCTTGTGACGTAGCTCCTAAGTTATATTCTACTTCAGAATAACTGAGTTTGAATGAATGTGAACCTACATCCAAGTATGAAGACTCTGGAACATATTGAAAACTAAATGTACCATCCGTGGTGAATGATTCAACAAAGACATCACCAAAATAAAACACTAGATTTCCCCCGAAAAGAGTTCCGTTGTCCATAGAGAGATTTCCCGAAACCAGGAACTCATCACCGGCATAGAAGTGAGTTTTGTCGATCTGAAAATTAATAACTGTTTGTTGATAAACTTCAACCAATTGCGAAGATGAAGAATTCTTGTAAAAGTAATTGCCACTAAAATTTACAGCCCAACTCAAGTTACCAAGATTTGTGTCTGGAGAAACTAGATAATCAAAAGAGAAGTCACCGTCATTTTCAGTAAGAGCTGTTCCAACAATTTCACTTTTCCAAATGAATTGAATTTCTTCACCTGCAATTGGTTCTCCAAGGTGATTAACCAGCTCTCCTTCTAAAGAAACTATCTCACCTCTTGTAACCTTTAAATTGTTTGTATCAAGTTCAATCGAGCTAGTGCCAAAAACGGTAAATTCTAAATCAAAACGTTCGTCAGGTAACGTTGCGGATTCACTATCAAACGAGATAATTACTGTATAATTACCTGCTGACAAACCAGAAGGTACAGATAACTCTGTTGACCAATCTGTTTGACTAACATCAAAATTAATAAGTTCAATGCCGGCAATCTCTATTCTAATAGCACCATTACCAATCGCTGAATCTGCGATACTGCCGTTTACCCAAAAATTATTACCAATGTATTCCTCTCCGGGCTCTAATTCAGCAACTAAGTCTACGGTAGAATCCAATATAATTAAATCTGTAGACTGGCTTGTTGAATATACGTAATCTCCGTCTGAGCTTTCATATGATACATAAACGTGGTAATCTGTATCTGGAGTAGGTTGCCCATTTTCCGGTACGGTCCAACTAAATACGAAATTGCCAAATTCATCAGTTACTGGTTCACCACTAATTTCACCAATGTTACATAAAATTGGAGTCCAACCTGCATTACAATTAGGAATCCCGTTGTAAGGATCTTCCCATAGATAAATTGTCAGTGTTTTACCCTCCACAGGTATTCCTCCTATATCAAGAAGAGTACCTGAAACGATTAAATCCTGTCCTTTACCTACGGATTCTGGATTATTTAACGTGAATGTTGAATTTGAGTATACATCTATAGTTTCTGGACCGTCTACACCTAAGAAACCTTCTTTGTATGATGCTGCATAAATTTCATTTTCACCTGGAAGTGCATCCAGAAAATCTACAAGACTTGTATCAAAAAAGCCCGTCTCATTTGTTACAGTTTGACCAATTTCAAAAATTGGCTGCGTACGCATTTCATCCCACATACCAAAACCTACTTCGAAGTTTGGTAAACGTGTACCATTTTGATTTTCTACGTAGCCTTGAACTGAGATTGCTGCACCCTTATCAATACGATCATCTGGAGAAATACTTGTTATAACCACATTAACCATCTCGCCAGTCATATTTTCAATATCATCAGGATCCATTTCATCGAAGTCAAAGATATCTCCATCTTCGCCTTCTTCATCAGGCCGGTCAAGTGTTGTACTACTACCAGTTCCACCTAAATCAATTCTTTTCCAATGACTAGCTGAGATTGTCTCGTTGTCAACTGGAACATAAACTTCAACAAATGCATGAGCTTCGTTGGAAACATATCGAGTAGGTGCACCAAGAGCTAAAGCGGTAACGAAGAAACCGAACGAACGATGCCTGCAGGCACCTATCCCGTTTATACAAATAGTCTGATATGCATCCCAAGGCTCCTCTGCATCCGGAACATCTCCGTCGCCTTCGATGAATGATGAAAAATACCAAGTTAAATTATTAATTATTAAGGCTAAATTTGTTTCAGGGATGCCATTTTCAGGCCACAACCAATACAATGGCTCATTAGCAATTGTACCATTATCAAGCCTATATTGAAGAAATTCTTTGACATTTTCCTTAACTTGATTAGCTCCATTAATAGGTCTAATTATATCCTCAGGTATATCGCTTATCGTTAAGTCACTAGGAACTGGTCTATTGAAGTATGAACCATTAGTTCCCATACGATATTTTAAGTCAATAACTATGTTTTCATTACCCTGAACATAGTAGTTATCTGCTCCATCTTTGAAAAATCTGATATTAACGCCAGTTGCATTAGGATCGTAATCAATTATATCTGCATCTGGTGAAACTGATGGTATTCGAGTAAATTCGGATGTGCTTATTGTTATTCCCATCCATATCCACCCCTCAAAAATGTTAGAATAATCCTCAGAATTAGTTGGGAAAATCTCATATTTATCAGAATCATAATTGTACATGGTATACATGTCTGTAGGATTTGAAGCTTGATCATCGTAGAGAAGACCGTCTAAGGAGGTCCATCTCTTTACAGTCCCGAGTACAGGGTCAAAAATCTCATAAATTGTGACATTTCCGTCAGTGGCTCCAGTATCGGGATTACTTTCGTCATCGTCCCCAGGATCTACAGGTGGAGGATCTTCACCGTCAGGATCTCCATCATCGTCACTGTCCGAATCGCATGGGTTTGTATCTTCCTGATATTCCCTCAAGTTATCTGAACCATCATTGTCTGGATCTGCAAATTTATCGCTTCCATCAGTAGGATCAAGACCACATCCGCCTCCATCTACCAATCTATCAGAGAAGGTGTCTTCCCAGCCATCAGGCATGCCATCTTGATCAGTGTCGTCACTGAAGGGATCTGAATCCCAGTAGAATTCAATTGAGTTGACAAGTGAATCACCATCATTATCATCGGATTCATCTGAAGAACTTTTTGGGTCAAAGCCATAGTAAACTTCCCAACCATCCCATGCCCCTCCATCGTCAGTGTCAGGATCATTAGGATTCGTATTATTGTTGTATTCCTCTATATTAGTATACTCCTCATCTGCAGAAATTATACCGTCTCTATTAGCGTCATAACCATCAGAATCATTATCATCGCCTGGATCAATGTTTGCTGAAACTGGGAAAGAAGCTAATGGTGAAAATAATAGAATGAAAATTGCAAAAAATACAGATAATTTCTTCATCATATTGTTTACACCTGTGCTAACAAAAATTCTATTGTTAAATAAAGGTATGCCAAAAAAGTTTGATGTTTGGCTACCCATTATCTGCCTCGTAACCGTCAGTCATTGAATCCCCATCAGTATCTGGATTCCAAGGATTAGTATTTGCAACTTCTTCTCTCCAATTTGGAAATGTGTAGGAAATCCCATCCCAATCTTCCCAACCATCATCATCATAGTCTAGGAAACCATCAGTTCCGTCTAGTAAATTGAGAGTACGAGTTTCATTAGCGGGTTTGTTATCGTTCCAATAAATTTCCCAACCATCTGTACAATTATCACCATCTGTATCTGCCTGAGAAGGATTCGAATCCATCAGAAATTCTTCGTAATTAGTAAATTTCTCATCAGGAGAGATTTCTCCATCACCATCTGAATCATACCCATCAGAATCAAAATCTAGAAAAGCATCTGCGTTAGAATTTGGATTAAGGCCGTAAAAAGCTTCCCAACCGTCTGGCATGCCATCTCCATCAGTATCGTTGTTTCTTGGATCTGTACCGTTTAAGTATTCTTCGTAGTTAGTGTACAATTCTGA
>JAYYHK010000073.1:0-21049 GCA_036148495.1 Thermoplasmatota archaeon
TCAAAAACCACTAATCTACCCTTTGAAATAGCTCTTAATGCGTGACCAGCTCTTCCTATCCTTTGTAATCCTTTAGCTATTGATTTAGGTGATCCTATTTGGACTACTAAATCAACATACCCAATATCTATTCCTAATTCCAAGCTTGTGGAGGAAATAACAACATCCATTTCACCAGCCTTCAATTTTTTTTCAACATCAAATCTCATTTCTTTGGAGAGAGAACCATGGTGGGCAGCCAACTTTTCGATACCTCTTTCCTTAAGCTGCATAGCTATAGATTCAGTTCCGGCTCTAGTATTTGTGAAAATTAAGGTAGTTCTATGATCTTTAACTAAATCAACTAACATATCATACATTTTACTGTTGATAATTTCAGTTGAATGCAATGTAAGATCATCAACAGGACAGAGAACTTTAAGATCAAGGTGTTTTCTTTCTTTAACATCTACAATATTTACCGGTCTTGGTTTATTATTTTCGTAACCGCCTAAAAATCCAGCTATATCCTCAATAGGTGCTTGCGTAGCTGAAAGTCCAATTCTTACAGGCTCCTCATCAATTATTTCAGCTAACCTTTCTACAGATAATGAGAGATGCGTACCTCGTTTATTATTTGCTAAATCATGTATTTCGTCTAAAATAAGGTATCTAGTCTTTCTAAAATGATCCCTGAATTTTTTTGAGGATAGCAATAGTCCTAAACTTTCTGGAGTTGTAATTAAGATATGAGGAGGTTTTCGTACCATCCTTGCCCTTTCTTTAAGAGAAGTATCTCCAGATCTCACAGCGACTTTTATCTCAGGGACATCCATCTCAAGTTTTTTAGCTAGCGACATCATCTCATCTAGAGGTTGTCTAAGATTTCTATCTATATCATTTGCAAGTGCTTTTAACGGAGAAATGTAGATTGCGTGGACTCCTTCTTCGAAATTTCCTTTTCGATATTTTTTGAAAAAATCATTTAAAATACTTAGAAAAGCAGTTAAGGTTTTACCAGAACCTGTAGGGCTTGAAACTAAGACATTTTCTTTATTTTTGATCAAAGGAACTGCCATAGCTTGAGGAGGAGTCAAATCATTAAATCTTTCATTAAACCATTTTCTTACAAGAGGTTCAAAACTTTTGAGTATTTCACTCTTACTTCTTCTTTCTTTAATGTATTTTACCATGTTTTTTTTTTCAAGATTTGCATGACAATAGCACGGGGGGTAATAATCTTTGGGTAGATTCTAAACACGGATTTATGATAAACTCTTTTTAGGACATCCTTTAGTCTAAATTCGAGCCATCGTGGCTAAGGGGTATAGCGGTGCCTTGGTAAGGCGCAGGTCGTGGGTTCGATTCCCACCGATGGCTCCATTAATGCATATAATATGCAGAATGTCCTTTAGCCCACTTATGGATGTTAACCCTTTCAACTAAGTCAAAGTATTTTTTTAGTCTTTCTCCAGTTTCTTCAAAAATATTTTTCTCTTTACTTGCAATTGACTGAGTTTTGAGCATCAAATATCCATGTTTGGGTTTGAAATATTCACAATTTCTGAGAAAAATATCAACTTGGTCTCTTTGTGCGATATCTTGGTAAATGATTTCAGGATTATTTGCTTGGATTCTGTATTTTTCAGGGAAATGAGCGTCAAACAGACAAGGAATAATATTTTTCTTCTGTTTAGCTATTGGCATCAGTTCTGCCATTGCTACAGATGAAATTTCAACTGCGGTTATAGTGTTAGTTTTACAGATTTCAGACAGATAACTTATAGTATTTCCCTCTGCAGAACCTAAATACAGAATTTTACTATTTTCCTGAAAAGGCCAATTTTCGCCACCTGCAAGAACGTAAGCAGATAGCTTGGAGTGAAAAGGATTCCAATTCTCCCATTTATTCTGTTTTTTGATTTGTAGTAGGCTTCCTCGTCTTCTAAGATAGCTCGGTAATTTCATCAACTTAAGCCCTGTTTTTGGGCTTCAATTGCTTCACTAATTCCAGGATCTGCAACACCAGTCCACGCTTCTGCACCTATTATATTTGTAGAATCCATTCCTTCTACCCACAATTCTAGTCCTTCAAAAGTACTTCGGTTTCCGTCAGGAATGCTTATTTTGTATTTTGTAGACTCTGTAGTTGGTAGCCCAACGGACCAGATTACCTGATTTCCGCTACGCTTTCCTGGTCTAGGTTCAGCCCTTTTGATTGAGTGCCCAGGTACTTCTGCTCGAAGTTTAAAGTTCGCAGATCTTAACCTATAGTTTGTTATTTGAATTTCTATATTAATTCCTTCCTTATTGAATTCAATATTTTCTTCAATCCAGACAACATCCATTATTGCAGCCACTACTTTGTCTAAATTTGGTACTGGTTTACCAACCACACTAGATGTTTTTTCAGCAATGGCAGGAAGTACTTTTTGCACTAAATCAAATTTTTCGCTTACCTTAGCCCTTTTCTTCTGCTTTTTGAGATGCCTAGCTAGCGTTTTTGCATTATTTCTAAGAGCCAAGACAATTTCTTTTTTAATTTCAGTGATATCAGCTATAGCTTCCTTCGCTTCCGATGTAAATGGAATATTTGTGGACGCAACGTGAATTAAAATAATCGCTGGACCACTAGGAGTTCCCTTTCCTCCTTTCTGCTCAAGGCCATATAGCCTCCAATTGATACTTTGTATTGCCTTGGTAATTGCACAACCTCCTGCTTGATAAAGCAGGGGCACCCTATTCGCAAATCTGAGCATTTGTACGGGTTGATCTTTTGGCAAGTTTCCACCATAAACCATTCCCACTTCAACTAAAAAGGGAGTCCCAGAGAAAACAGATGGTGTTCGACTTATTGGTAGTGTGTAAAAATCAGGCCTATATTCCTCTAATACTTGTTTTAATCCCATTTTTATTAATTTAGGTCCAATGGGAACTAAAATTCCACTTGTAGGAGTCCTGATACTTGTTTTTTTAAAAGATTCGATTAGAGCTTTAGCTTCAATTCGAGTTAAATCTTGAGGCCTTACTATATTTGATATTCTTGACTTTCTCAAAACATCGTTGATACTTTTGGTCCCCATTGAGGAGAAATCCTTGCGGAGGAACTTTGCCATTTGATGCTCTTGGCTGTGTTGAGCCATTCGCATTAATTGTCCGAGTTCAACTCCATGTGGGTGTGGCTTAACTCCTTCAGTGGGTAACTTTGGTAATTTTGAAATTGCTCTATCGAATGTAAAAGTTTTTTCGTCAGGATTAACGAAAATAACTTTTGCGTGTGGATTGACAATTGCTGTAGATTTAATATATTCAAGAACAGAAGGTCTAGCCTCTCTATACCTGCCTTTAATAGAAAATGAAACTTTTGTGCCGTGTTCCTTCTCAGGGATTATACCATCTTCATTAGGCTCTTTCAGATCATCTTTCCAAATAAAATCCTCTTTTCTTTCTACATTTCCTCGATTATTCCGAGTATCTAATTTCATGGTTATTTTTGTAGCTAAATGTTCTTTTGAAATTCTGGTACAGATTACGGCAGAACGACCCGTTGTGAGTTGACCGTACATAATTGCTGCAGATATTCCAATTCCCTGTTGACCGCGTGATTGTTTACCACTACCAAATCTTGACCCGTACAGAAGTCTTCCGAAAACGTTAGGCACATTTTCCTCTATTATTCCTGGTCCGTTGTCCTCGATCGAAATACTTAATTCATCTTTTCCTTGATTCCCTATTTTTATAATCAGATCAGGAAGTATTCCAGCCTGTTCACAAGCATCTAAGCTATTGTCTACGCCTTCTTTAACGGCCGTTATCAGGGAATGTGTAGGATTGTCAAATCCCAATATATGTCTATTTTGCTCAAAGAATTCCGAGACAGGAATGTCTCTTTGCTCCTTAGCCATCTGATGAGCTTTAGTTTTCTTAGCAATTTTATTTCGGGTACTTGTTTTTTTTATTTCTTTTTTTTCAGCCTTAGGTTTCTTTTCAGTTTTTACTTTTTCAATTTCTTTGCCCTTTTTTGCAGGCTCTTTTTCTTCAGTTTCAAAAGTAAAGGTCATTTGACCCATCACATGCTATAAAGACCAATAATTAAATTAGACGCCTGTTCAATAGTAGTTTATTTTGCATCTTCTTGATTTTGGAAGTTGATTTTTCATAGCTTTTTCATTCCAATGTGCGCAACCAATTACAATATTCTTAAATCGTACTGCTATGAAACCAGGTTCTAAGTTATGTGATTCTTTATCAACCTTAATATCATTTCCTTTGCAATATTCCAGTAGATTAATGTAATCAATATCTAAGTAATTTTTACTAACCTTAGATCCAAATAGTTGTAGAAAATTAGTGGTGGGTTTTGGAGTTTTATCTAGTCTAAAAATACATAATCCTGAACTTTCGGGGTTAAATCTCAATCCCACTAGTTCTTTAGCTAAATAGATTTTATTCTTACTGCCTTCATATAATTGATATCCACTGAATATATTTTTGTTTATGCCAAATCTCTTTTCACAATATTCAAATAATAGGTTTATCTTGTTTTTTTCTAGAGCTTTTAACATTTTTCAATCCTCGCCAAAAAGAATCCGTCGGTATCATTATGGTGGGGCCATACTCTTACACACTTTTGCACTTCCTTATCAAATGTTTCTTCATTCCATTTTGAAATTCCTTTTCCTACTTTCAAATTTTTGATATCGATTTTCTTCAATTTAACAGAATGTTTTCCTAATATATAGTCAATAACTTTCTCGTTTTCTTCGGGTGCAAATGTGCATGTTGAATAAAGAATTTGGTTTCCTTTTTCAGCCATCTCGCACGTCCGGTCTAGAATATTCTTTTGAATGTATGAAAATCGTTCATAGTCCTTTTCTTTTAAATTTCCCTTTATTGTATTTTTCTTTCTTACAGTGCCTTCAGAGCTACATGGTGCATCTACAAAGAAGATGTCAGCTTTGGTGTTTGGATAAGACCTAAAGTCACGAAGAGTTACAGTGGTGTTTGTTATGCCTAGTCTATCTAAATTTCCACGCAATGCTTTTAGTCGTGAATGTTTGTTATCATTAGCTATGATATTACCTCTGTTTTGCATCATTTCGGCAATTTGAGTTGTCTTAGATCCCGGTGCAGCGCAGCTGTCAATAATTTTTCTATATTCTCCTATGTCAGGAATGGCCAACGCTGGCACCATTGATGTTAGTTCTTGTATGTAAATTTGACCAGTAAAGTGTTCGATACTGCTTCCAAGATTGTCTAGTTTAGTTACGAACCCATTATCATACCAATCAGTATGCTTTATTGAATCATCATAATCTTTCAAATTCAACAATATTTCTTCCTTGTCACCTTTTAATGAATTTATTCTAAATGATTGTTTTAATGGTTCATTTATTTTTTCTCTAAACTTTTCCAAATTACTAGTTAAACTTGAATAGCGTTCAAAAATTCTATCCTGTAGCGTAGTTTTTTCCTTTTCAATCATGCCCTTAGAACATCGGCCTTCGGGTTTTTCACACCAGCCATTACATTTCTGGTATCTATGATTAGTCTTGCATATTTACCTACCATTTCATAATCAACGTTTGAATGGTCTGTTGTAATTACAACTGCATCTGCTTTTCTTAAGCTCTCTTTGTTTAATTCAACAAATTTTAGTTCTTTAGCATCATTTATATTAGGATCATGATAAGAAATATTGGCACCTTTAAACCTTAAAAGTTCAGCTATTTTTAGAGCCGGAGATTCTCTCATATCATCTATGTCTTTTTTATAAGCTAATCCTAACATTAGTATGTTACTTTTTCTTATACTTTTGGAATGATCGTTTAGAGCTTTTCCGATACGATGCGCGACATTTTCAGTCATTTTTCTATTGACTTCACCAGCCAGTTCAATGAATTTAGCTTCGGTATTGAATTCTTTAGCTTTCCAAGATAAATAAAACGGATCAATTGGAATACAATGTCCTCCCATTCCAGGACCTGGATAAAATGGCATAAACCCGAACGGCTTGCTGTTTGCAGCTTCAATAACTTCCCAGATATTAATATTCATTCTTTCGAATATCAGTTTCAACTCATTAACCATCGCTATGTTGACAGCACGAAAAATATTTTCCATTAATTTCGTTGCTTCAGCAGTTTCAGGAGAACTAACTTTAACTGTTTCACTTATTATTTGCGAATAAAGAGTATCGGCAACACTTAGACATTTATCAGTTAAACCACCTATAACCTTGGGTATTTTGGAAACCGAAAAATCTTTATTTCCAGGATCTTCGCGCTCGGGAGAGTATGCGAGAAAGAAATCTTTGCCTGCAACTAATCCAGATTCTTCTAAAATAGGTTTGATGATTTCTTTAGTAGTTCCTGGATATGTAGTAGACTCTAATATCACAAGTTGGCCTTTTCTGAGATTTTTGGAAATAGTTTTTGTGGCACTTTTCACATATGACATGTCAGGCTGCTCATAGGTATCAAGCGGTGTTGGAACACACATTAGAATACAATCAGTATGTTTTAATTCTTCGAAATCTGATGTTGCCTTACATCCCTTTTTAACAAATTTAGTCATCTTTTTTGAAGAAATATGTTTCATAATTTGTTTTCCGGAATTTATATTTTTTATTTTTTCAGCGTCAGTATCAAATCCAACTACTTCTAATCCTCTTTCGGCAAATTCAATTCCAAGAGGCACTCCCACATACCCCATTCCCACGATTCCAATTTTTGCCCTTTTATTTTTTATTTTTGCAATTAATTCTAGATCTATCATAATTTGGAAATCCATCCGTACTTGTCTTCGCTCTTTCCAAACTGTATTCCTGTCAAGATATCATACAATTCTTTTGTTATTTTGCCGACTTCACCATCCGAGAAATTATAATCTTCTTCATTATAACTTATAGATCCTATGGGTGATATAATTGCTGCAGTTCCGGCACAGAAAATTTCATCAGCATCCAGTACTTCACTTATGCTTATTCTTCGTTCCTCAACTTGCATCCCAAGCATTTCCTTAGCTAAATAAAGAACAGAATCTCTGGTAATTCCCGGTAATATTGATCCCGTCAGTTCAGGCGTAACTAATTTGTTCTCAAAAATAGCAAAAAAGTTTGCAGCTCCAACTTCCTCAATATATTTTTCTTCTGCAGCATCTAAATAAACAACTTCAGCATATCCTTTCTTTTTAGCTAGTCCGCTTGGAAGCATCCCTGGAACATAATTCCCAACAGCTTTTACACCTCCAGTTCCCTTTAAAGGAGCTCTATGATAATCGTTTGTTACAATTAATTTAATTGGAGTTAAACCTCCCTTGAAATAAGGCCCTACAGGCGAGCAATATACCATAAAAACATAGTCAGATGATGGGGCAACTCCTAAACCTTCCCCTGAGCCAAAAATTATAGGTCTAACATACAATGCACCTTTTTCAGTATTTGGAATATAATCAACATTATCCTTAACTACACTTTTTACGCCATCCAAAAACACATCCTTAGAAATTTCAGGCATTGACAGTCTAACACAACCATTAGCTGCTCTTTTTGCATTTTCTTCAGGACGGAACATAATAATTTCATCATTATCTGTTCTGTATGCCTTCATTCCTTCAAAAAGTCCCTGTCCGTAGTTCAATATTGTTGCTGCCGGTGAGATTTTAAATTCATTAAAAGGTATCAGCTTACCTTTTTTCCATTTTTCATTAATCTTACATTTTGAAACGTACATGGATTTTGTTTCGGTGAAAGAGAATGTTAGATTGTCGTAGTCAATCTCGTCTGGTTTCATTTGTGATTCTCCATAAATATTTGTAGTTTCCTTTCTAAAGTTGACATCTGTTCAAGCTCTATAAAAGAGATGCATACCCTTAGTCCTTCATGACGTGTTGAACCAGTTGACTTCAAAGTAATAGTTGATATGCCATATCTCAATAATTCTAGCATTAGATCATTACCATCGTACCCTGGATAAGACATAGTTAGATAGAATCCATTTCCTACAGGCTCATCCATGTCTTTCTTGTAAACTTGTTGAAATCCATACTTTAAGAATATTTCTTTTACTTTGTCAGCTCTCTTACCATACTCACTAGTAATTTTAACGAAATTAAATTCACCATTGGCCGAAGCCTCTAACATTCTTGCTAATGCATATTGCGCAGTATGGCTTGTGCCTGATGTTGTGACATATAATCCACCCAAAGAGAAAGCATGTCCAAACTGTTCTCTGTCACAGAATGTTTTTAAATTGGTATATTTCTTTTCATTAATGTGTGGAGAAATAACAGCTATGCCACACCTTGGACCAGGGAAAGAAAAGGCTTTAGATGCTGATATTAGCGTAACCCAATTCTTTCCATAATTTCCTATAGTAGGAATAAAAGGTTCAGAAAATGGAATTGAATAATCCTTTCTAAAATCCATGCCTATGTAAGCCAAGTCTTCTATAGCTAATATCTCATTTTCATCACAAATTTTGGCTATATTTTCTAGTTCAAAATCATTCAGGCAAGACCAACTCGGGTTGTTTGGAGAAGACCAAAGTATGCCTCCGATTTTACCATTACTAACATGTTTTTTTATTTCTTCAATTAACTCACTACCTCTATAATCATACAAATCTATGCCAATTGCCTCTAATCCCAAAAATTTTGCTTGATATCGAGTTACCGGAAATGTAGGGTCTAGATAGATTATTGTCTTCTTTCCCTCAATCATATTTCCTGCAAGGGCTTGTGAGATATATCCGCCTTGAAGTGATCCGCATGTAGGAATTACGTGTTTACTTTCAATATCTACGTTTAAGAAAGCTTTAACAAATTTTTTTGCAGCATTTTTTAATTCCGGAATTCCATCAAAAGGAGGATAAAACCCTTGCAATCCTTTGTCTATTGCTTCTTTTTCAGCAATTTTAGCAATGTTAGGCGTTGGAATGTTTGGAATTCCCATCTCCATTCTAACAAATTCTATGTTATGTTTTTCATTAATTATTGTAGCTAATCTATTAGTCTCTCGGATGGATAAATTTTCAGAGTTAAAGCCAGTTTCATTAAATATTTCTTCTAAATGTTGTTTTTTTAGAGGAATATTTTCAGACAATTTTTTTCACCTACTGACATTTAAGCCACCCCTTTCAAAAAGCTTTACATAATTTTTATAAATAGCTTATTAAATAATATAATAGATTAATATGATGCCTGTCGAGTTGAATGGAAATTTGCTTAAAGAGTTAAGAGGTCGAACATGTAGAATTTTAGCGGATGAAGGGTGGACACAGTCAAATTTGGGAAATGCTTTAGGCGTAAGTCAGGTTATGGCAGGCAATTATTTGCATACCTTACCCAAAAGGTATAGTGAGCCTACTGAGAGTAATTTGCAAGAAGCCTCAGTATCATTAGCAGAAATAATAAGGTCAGATCAGTCAGCTAAATGGTCACTGAGTATATCGGTTAACGATCAAGTTATAACCATTAACTTTCCTTCCACGGACAACAGAGAAAAGATACTGGAAAAGCTTAGTAAAATGAGAAGACGTCTAGAATCTCAGATTTCTTTATTATCTCCTCAAGTTCGAGTTAATATTGCTATTTCTTCGATTGACGCCAAAGGAGTTTCAGATATCGCGGCATTTCCCGGAAGATTAACTCCTATTGGAGGTAAGGCCCGCCCACTATCCTCTCCTAGATTCGGAGCTTCTAATCACTTAGCAGATTTACTCCTAGAAATGAGAAAATATAATTCTGGTTTATCAACTATCATTAACTTAAGATGGGATCCTATTATTTCAGAGAGCTTAGATAGACTAGGATTTGAACTAGTTAAATTGAAGAGAGACAAGGAAGATTTACAGATTAATTCAAGAATTACTAATCTTAACATTATGGTAGATGAAGGAGGCCACGGGTTTGAACCCTCTTTGTACATCTATGGTTCAGATTCAGAGATTGTATGTGAAATAATTGAAAAAATTTCGTCTGAGATGAAGGTGATGGCATGATAGTCTCTGCCATAGACAAAGTTTTGGTTGTTTTTTTGATACTTTTTACATGTTTTTCAGGTTGCATTTCGGAAGATTCCGATCAAGATAAACTAGTGATATTAACTTATGATGTGAGTGCATTATCTGGTAGCATGATTTCTAATTTTGAGAATAATACAGGTTTAGAAGTTCAAATCATTAAAGTTGATGATGCTGGTTCTATACTAAGCTATCTTATTCAGAATAAAGGAACTGACACAGTTGATTTAGCAATAGGACTAGATAATACTTATATTTCGACTGCGATGCAGTTAGATTTACTTGAGCCCGTAGAAGTAGATAAAAGTCATATTTCAGGCTACAATTCATCTTCGGAAATGCAAGCACTATCTCCTTACGATGGGAGTCTAGCAATTCCATTTGACATGGGCTTTATTTGTCTTAACTACGATTCAAGTATTGTGGATGGACTGAATTTTTCACATCCCACCAGCCTATGGAATCTTACTGAGCCAGAATGGAAAGGAAAAGTAGCTTTTCCCTCACCAATAACAAGTAGTCCTGGAAGAGGATTTATGCTTGCAACCCTTGACTATTTTGATTGGAAAAATGGAACAGATTCGTTTGGTAACTGGTGGAACGCAATGAGAGCTAACGATGTTATCGTTACATCAGGATGGTCTGAATCTTATGAAACGCATTATACTGGAGGATATGGAGAATATACTGAGGGCTACATTGGCGATGCTCATATTACAGTTTCCTATTGCCACTCTCCTGGCGTTGAATCTTGGTATAATGGGAACTGGACAAAGTCATCATCATTGGATATTGATAAGACCTCATTTTTCCAAGTGGAATATGCCTCTGCAATAAAGGGCGGAAATTCACAATTTGCAGAAAAATTCATTGAATATTTAATTTCTCCTGAAGTAAATTCTCAGATGCCTTTTGAAAACTTAATGTATTCAGTCATAGAGGGCGAAAATTTACCCGAAGAAAATGGCTATAGATTTAATTCAGTCATCCCTTCCAATCCAGCCAATATATCCTATTCAGATATTGGCAAAAACATTGAAACTTGGCTTGAACTTTGGAATGAAGCAATGATTAAAAGTGAGTAAATCGCAAAATTTTTTTGGTTTATTTGCAGTAATAATCTATACAGCTTTAACAGTAGTACCAATTTTATTTGCCATAGACAGACTTTTTTTAGTATCTGGCTTATCGCCCGTAGGTTGGGTTCAAGCCCTTGATGAAAATTATATTTCTCAAAATACAATTGGGTTTACTTTTTTACAAGCCATTGCATCCACAATTTTAACAATTATAATTGGCTTTCCAATAGCATGGGTATTGGGAAGATACAGTTGGCCTTTCAAATCGGTTTTGAGGTCAATACTAACTTTACCTTTTGTTCTACCCTCAATAATTGCAGCAATGGGATTCTTAACCATTACAGGGCCTTACGGTTTTGATGTTAGGTCAAACGAATCTACGTGGTGGTGGACTTTAGTTTTTGCACATGCTTGGTTCAATATTGCCTTAGTGATTAGATTTTGTGAGCCTGTTCTTTCTACATTAAACCCTAACTTTGAAGAGCAGTTGAGGTTATTACCCAACGGTAAAACCTTTTACTCAAGACTTAAAAATTTATGGTTTCCATTAATTTATCCTTCGATTACTGCAGCTTCATGCATGACTTTTGTATTTTCTTTCACATCTTTTGCGCTTGTTAAATGGATAACAGTTAGAGATAAGACTCTAGAGAGTACAATGGCCGAAGTGTCATCTTCTGCAGGAATACAAGGTTACATGGAGTTCTCTTCAGACATCGTCTTAGGAGCCTCCCTAATTCAATTCTTAATACTACTAACATCATTATGGTTAATGTCTATTTTACAGAGAAGAAGGAAGGTAAAGTGGCAACAATCTAACGAGATTTTTGTACAAACTAATAATACCAATGGTTGGTTTGTTTTAGTTCCCGCGATTTGTTTTGTTATTTTACCTTTAGTTTCTATAATCCTAGGTTCCTTCAGAGTTAGAGAAGTTAGATCTAATTCAAGCACTTTTATTTGGAGTACTGCAGGATGGTCTGATGCTATTGAAGGTTCATATTCTTTTCCACCTCTATCAGAAGCTTTACTCAATTCTTTAATTTATTCTTTCACAACACTAGCCGTTGCACTACCTTTAGGCTATATTTTGGCTTCTACAATACATAATTTGGAGCTCAAAAAATCCTCTCTGTCTCAAATTCTAGAAATTTATACTATGTTACCTTTTGCACTCAGTGCAGCTATGATAGGCTTGGGAGTTATGCTGGGAATAATCAAACTTAATCCTAGTGCAGCTTATGATTTTCCACTTCTACCAGCACTTGCACACATTATAATTACGGTGCCTTTCGTTATACGTATAATTTTACCAGCGTTGCGATCTTTGGATGTAAGTTATGAAGAAAATGCAAGGGTATTGGGACTAAATTATTTTCAACGACTCATTAAAGTTAAGCTTCCTTTAATGAAAGGTTCGATTTTAGTAGCTACAGTATTTACTTTGGCCATGTCACTTGGAGAGTTCGGAGCATCTTTTATTGTAGCACGAAACTCTGACTGGGTAACTCTTCCATTACTAATTGATTCTCTAAGGGGTAAACCAATGAAAGATCCACTTACAGTACCTTCTTCTAATGCAGTTGCTACAGTTCTCATGATAATTACTGTAATACTATTCTTAGGAGTTGAAAAATTTCGTAGTCGTATGAATAGAGGTATGTTTTGATGTTAAGTTGCCAAAAACTTTCTAAGTCCTTTGGGAAAAAATTATTTAGTGATCTCAATTTCAATTTAGACGAAGGAGAAATACTAGCTGTAGTTGGTCCGTCGGGGTGCGGTAAGACCACACTCTTGAGATGTATATGTGGTCTTGAAGTACTTGATTCAGGTAAAATTTTATTGAATGAAAGAGATATAACGCAACTTCCAGCAGAAGAGCGCGGTATTGGATTAATCTTTCAAAAACCAGTGCTATATCCTCACCTGTCAGTTTCAGGTAATTTATCTTTAGCTTCCTTAGGCGGTCACTCAAATGCTCTTGCAGAGGTGGGTTTACCTGGTTTTGAAAATAGAGAAGTTGATACATTGTCTGGGGGAGAAGGTCAAAGAGTATCTCTTGCCAGAGCACTTCTTGCAAATCCAAGGGTACTCTTACTTGACGAACCATTTAGTGCCTTAGATTCTGATTTATCAATCAGATTGGTTGATGATGTAAGAGCAATTATCAAAGATCGCAAATGTCCTGCAGTTCTGGTTACGCACAATCTAGAGGAAGCAAAACGTTTTTCAGACAGAATTTTAGATATTTCAAAAGTTTAAGTTAACTATGGTGCAAAACAAAGTTTCCCTTAACTAAAAGTAATTTTCCACTGTGGCACTGAACTGAAACTTTTCCAGAAGTACCAATTTCGTTATGTATTCCTCGCCCGCTCATTCTCAGCTTCTCATGATTTAATTCCCATCTTGCTCCATCGATACTAACTCGGGCTTCTGGCATAGCTATTAGTGAGAATAAAGTACCTTTCTCTCCGCTAATTACTTCTAGGTCAGAGATTACTTTAACGATGAATTTGTCATCGATTAGCTCTACGTTTGGGATAAAAGCTAAGCCTAAAGCAGCTAGAGTATGATCAATTCTTCCTCCAGACCATCCCACAATTTGAATTTTTTTTGAACCTCTTTCTATTGCATAGTCAACAGCTTTTTCTAAATCGGTTTTTTGAATGTCTTTGTTTAAAATCAACCAATCTTCCAACTTTGTAGCAGCTTTGTCAGAAATCGAATCAAAATCACCGATTACTTTGTCCGGCAGTATTTCGTATTCAAGAAGTTTATCAGCTCCACCGTCTGCAGCTATAATCATTTTATCTTTAGAAATTTGAATTATATTTCTAGTAAGTGGCCTGTTCCCTACAATTAATGCGTTCATATTTTTTTTATCAATTTTTCTTTGTTTTTATTTATTTGCTTTAGGTATTGTTTTCCAAAAAAGGTAAAAAGTTTACTTCTCATTGTTTTTTTAGACCTTTTTCTTGAATCATTTCGATACGTAATTTTTTCATAAATATCCATAAATCTTTCTTTTGCATAATATTTTTCTCTCAATTTATCATATTTTTCTTTGCTAAAATGATTCCAAAATTGTTCATAATCAAAGTAGCAAGTTGAAAAGAATCCCTTAAACACACCGTTTTCAAAAGAAAATTTTTCAAAGGCCTCATTAATTATCTTTGAATCTATAGTAGTATTTTTTATTCCATAAATCCCGACGTCTATAATCATATTATCTTCACAAAGCTCTTTTTTACGAGTAGAGAAAATTTTATCAGAATGATAATTATCCTTGCTTGGACAAATCCACAACGGATATGTTTTTGTCATTTTATCAACTAAATTTAATGCGTTTTCAAGGTTTGATAAGGGTACACCGATATCAGTAGTTAACACATGTTCGTCTCTGGCATAATCTCCTACAATTTTATTAGCAGCTAAAAAGTATTTTCCAACGTTTAATCCATCTCCTTGAATCATTTTTCTAGGTATCAATGAATATACCAGACCTGCATACATGTAATCTCTTAATTTGTATGGCGTGTAAAGGTAGTGTCCCCAAAAAGCAGAATAGCTGTACCTCTCTAAATAGTCAACGAGTCTCAGGATGTTAGATTCTTTTTTATTGGCAATTTGAGCATAAATACACATATGCCGTTGTTTGAGTACACTCTTATCCCTGATAACTAAAATATCTTCTTTTTTTACATCTTTGATAAAATTTGCACATACAATTGTAAAATCGTTTTTACTATTAACGAATGCCTCAATAAAATCATTATTCTGCTCTTTTATTTTTGTCGTAAAATCTAAATAAAAGCTCTTGAAAGAATTATGATGGAAATATTTTATTTTTACATAAGTATCACAATTTATTAATTTCATTTTAACTCTAGTAATGATTGCCAAAGTTCCATAAGTTCCTCCTATTCCGTAATATAAATCAGAGTTCTTATTTTTTGATACATTTGTAATTATATCTCCGTTACCCAAAACCACATCGAAATCTATTACATTATTGTTGAAAAAGCCATGAATGTAAGAATTTGAACCTAAGGCTAATCCTCCCAAGCATCCCCCTACAGTAAAATTATCCCCTTCAGGTAGTGAGGGTACCATCTTCCCGTTAGGTATAGTGGTGCGGTTTATTTGGCCTACACTTACGGAAGCTTCACAGTCAATAAATTCATCACTAATACCTAAAATGCAGTTAAATATGCTAGTATCTATCTTTTGCTGTTCTGTTTTAAAGTTTAAATCTCGATGATTATGTCCCTTTCGATTGGTAGTAATAAGTCTCTTATCCTTCTTTATAGAGTTTGAAATTTTTTTAACCTTATCTTTGTATTCAGTGTATGTCATTTTTACATTAAATTTACTTTTCCTGTGATAAATGGATTATTCTTCCTTTCATAACCGAGAATAGTTTCAGGTCCGTGTCCTGAATAAATGACAGTTTCATCAGGCAGAGGTAAAATTTTTTGTTTAATGCTTTGCATCAGTTCATTTGGATTTCCACCGGGCAAATCAGTTCTGCCCACAGATCCTTTGAAAATGACATCGCCACCTATTAGCACATTGTCAGTGTAAAAGCATAATGAGTCTGGACTGTGCCCTGGACAATGTAATATATCGAAAGTAGTGTTACCAATTTTTATCCTGTCATTTTCATCTAGTAAGTTTCCATATTCAATTTTAGAAATATTATATCCGAATGAGGCTGCAATTGGCCCTACATTTCCAATCATTGGAATTCCTAAATGCGAAATTTCCAATTTCATATCTAATTTTTTCATAGCTTCATTACTCGCAGCGATGTGATCAATGTGGCAGTGAGTGGCTATAAGCCTAGTAATTACCATGCCTTCCTTATTCGCAGCATTGATAATTTTATCAATTTCATCACCCGGATCAAAGAATATAGTTTCTTTTGAGTCTACATCCATTACTAGTGTTGCATTCATTTCTAGCGGACCAACTGGAAATTGAAGTATTTTTAAAGCCATAATTAAAATATTTTTTCACCTTCAGGCGCAATTACTGCATTTTCAGTATCATGATTTAATGATACATCAGGCCCAATTATAGATTTTTTGATTGTAGCGCCATAAATTTTACAATCAGATAGTATTACACTATCTGAAATTACAGATTTTTCAATGAATGCATTTGGCCCGATTATTACGTTAGGACCAATAATAGAATCTACTACTTTACTACTTTCATGAACTTGAACATACCCTTTCATTTTTTGTATTCCATCATCATGTTCATTCGGTTCTATTAGTTTAAAATTAGCATCTAGGTAAGACTGAGGTGTTCCTGCGTCTATGAAGTATCCTGTAAAAGGCATTCCGTACAAGCCATTCCCAACTATTTTTGGATAAATGTCTCGTTCTATTGATACCTTTTGATTTTTTGGAATCATTTTGATTATTTCAGGCTCAAGAAGATACGTTCCAGCATT
The DNA here is from genome assembly GCA_036148495.1 of Thermoplasmatota archaeon. Classification (GTDB taxonomy): domain Archaea; phylum Thermoplasmatota; class Poseidoniia; order MGIII; family CG-Epi1; genus CG-Epi1. The sequence goes on from JAYYHK010000073.1 coordinate 16,542, forward strand.
AATTAGATTCGATAATTCTTCTCCTTCAGGAGGTTTTTCTTGAAATTTTAGAATCTCTTCGTTAACATATTCTACAACTCCAAATCGATTAGGATTTTCTACTTCCCATAGAGCTAGTGTTCCTTTTGCATTCCTTGATTTATGAAATTCAATCATTTTTTCTAAATCAATTGAGCAGATCACATCTCCATTAAAAACTGCGGTAGTTCCTGTTATATATTTTTCACAATTTTTCATAGCACCTCCAGTACCTAGGGGTTCGTCTTCAGGAACGATTATTACTTTTCGGCCTACATTTGTATTTTTAAAATGCTCAAGCATTTGTTCTAAGCCATAATTTACGGCCAAAATTATTGTATCTAATTCTTCGGGTAAGTGGCGAATCATCCTCTCAACCATTGGTACATTTGCAATAGGTAAGAGAGGTTTTGGAATTGTTTTAGTTAGAGGTCTTAATCTTGTTCCTAGACCGCCGACCAGAATTATGGCTTCCATTATTATTCTTCATCTAAGGAGTGATGTATTAATGTTATGCAGGCAGAGGTTAGTAGGCTAGTTTCTCCAATTTTCGCTTTATTAAATGGTTGCAGTATTTCCATTTCACTCTCATCTGGGTCCTTATCGTCCCCTAGTATAAACGTCTTATATTTTGATTCTATTTTTGTATTGCCATTTTCACTCAGTAACACTGGATTTGGCAGTTTTTTAACAAGTTCGGAAAAACTTTCCCTAAGAAGCGTCACACCAGGACTGCTCTCTATCGGTCCTGCTCTGTTATTGAGTTTGATTAAACCATTACGTATTAGTGCAGCAGTTGACCTTTCATCCGGATTTAGATATTTTATATTTTTACCAGAAAAATGAACTGTAACATCTGGAGCAGGTTTCCCTCTTAACGAAAGCCAAACATCAGTATTCCTTCTGATACCGTGCGATTTCCATAGGGATGCAGTTACAGACCTAACCAATACATCTAGTCTTCCTGCCCCTCCACAAATATCATCTAATTTCCAGTCGGCAGTAGTATGAGCTCTATGTCCAATTATAAGGAAATTTCGTTCGGCGGTCATTTTTTCTTTTTATTTTTTTTCTCTATCATCTCTGCATCTTGAATATCGTCATCAAAATTCCATTCTTCAGTGCCATTTTCCGAATTTTGTTTTAGGCTGAAGGTTCCCATTATAACTGCACACGCAATGAAGACTCCTAGTCCAGGATAAATTGTAGGATTATCAATTATTCCAAGATAAATGCCCGACACAGCCATGGCGGCAAGACCTATTCCCATTATAGCTTCCCCAGCAATTAGCCCAGAAGCAAATAAAATTCCAGGACCGTGCATTTTTTCTTTAGTCGTTTCTAATTCTAACTTATTTTTAGGTTTAAATATTTCAGGTTTATTTACCTTCAACGGTGCGTCAAATTTTCTATCAACGTACATCTTAACTAGCCCTCCAATTAAAATTGGAATTGTCATTTTTAAGCTGAGATACATTCCTACAGCTACAGCCATAATTGAGATATCAAGTTCCCCATTTTCTCTTATCCAGTATTGTGTTGCAGATATTGCTATGCTTCCAGCAAATAGGAAAGCTGGAATTGCTTGTTCTATGTATCCTCCAATAATAAATATTACATAGGAACAAATGAGAATATTTATGTAATTATCTGGGTGTCTTAGGGCTATTAGGCAAAAAGCAATTCCAGATCCCATGAATACCATTGCCCAATCCATTCCTCCTTCTAAAATTCCAGTGGTTATACTTGACATCAGAAACGCTTGAGGGGCAGAAAGTTCACCATTCAGTATCTGCTCTGACAATAAATTTAGAACTAGAGGTATTGCTACAGCGCCTGCAGTTATGCCTACTATTTGTCCAATTTGTTGTTTCCATGGCGTCGCACCCAACAGATATCCTGTCTTTAGATCTTGTAAATTATCACCAGAAATGGCTCCTGCACATGCAACAAATGCAGCAACACCAATTACTGCAACTTGTAATTCAGCAGTATTTTCCCCATTGTAAACAAAGCTATTCAATAAAGTAAAAGTTGTTGCAGTTAAGATAACTACGATAATAGTTACTCCAGAAAGAGGGTTATTACTACTGCCAACAACTCCAGCCATGTACCCTGCAACTGCTGAAAAAAGAAATCCAGCCGTAAAAATAATTATTAATGACAATAGTGCTGGTAAAAGTAATCCAGATACAAGCCATATCATAAAGAACATAGGAATTGCCATAGCCATACTAGTTAATGCGACATAATTTGCAGGCAAATCTTCATCTGTTCTAATACTCTTATTGTTTGTTACAGTTTTTTTTGTAGCTTCGAACATTTCTGTAATTCCTTTAACAAGAGCTTCGCGCATCACAACTAGTGTGTACAGTCCACCTACAAGCATAGTACCCACGCCTGCCATTCGTCTTCTTTCATTCATATGTGTTGCATAATCGCCGTAATTTGCAACCTTTCCATTAGCAGCCTCTTCTGAAATATAACTAATGAACAAGTCTGTCGGATTGAGTATTGAACTTGCTACAGGAATTATGAAGAGAGCCCCTAAAACGCCTCCAAAAAATACAAAGCTGGCTATTCCAGGCCCTACGATGTATCCTACTCCCAGCAAGGCTGGGGATAATTCTGCTCCAATATAGAAAGTAGTTTTAGATTTTGCATAAGCTACTGATTGATCTAATTTTCCGGTTAGTGTGTAAAAACCATCCCATCCATGTTGCCATAATCCAAAGCTTACTTGCTTTCCGTTAGCAATAACAGATGAGCATAGTTTGTAAAGAGCCCCAAAAGCGATACCTATGAATATGGGTCGAACTTGAGTGCCACCTTTTTCTCCGGCAACTAAAACTTCTGCACAAGCTACACCTTCAGGGTATGGTAATTTTTCTTTAACAACGAATATACGCCTAAGGCTTATTGAAAACAATACACCAATTGTTCCGCCAACAAGTGCAATAATTAGAGTCTTGAAATATGGAAACTCAGCCCACCCAATTTCTCCATTGCTTTGGCTGTTCATTATTATTAGCGCAGGTAATGTGAAAATTACACCTGCAGCTAACGATTCACCGGATGAGACTGCAGTTTGAACCCAATTATTCTCTAAAATATTTGTTCCTTTTGAGAGATTAGTCCTCTGTAAACTTCTGAGAACTGCCATAGATATAACTGCAGCAGGAATTGACGCACTTACAGTCATTCCGACGTAAAGACCCAAGTAAACGTTAGCAGCAGTTAATAAGAATCCTAAAAGTATAGCTAAGATGATTCCTTGAATCGTTATTTCAGGTATAATTTCTTTGGCTGAAATGTATGGCTTATGGTCTACATCAGATGGCATAACATATACTAAGTTTGATAGTAACATTAATGCTTATGCCCCTCCGTACTTTTTAACCACCTACTCTTTAGCTACTTGTGAGCGAAGGTATATCTCTTAATTTCTTCAAGGAATCAGGTTTTACAAGGCAAACCTGCACCAAATGTAAATGTTATTTTTGGTCTACAATAGAGATAGAACTTTGCGGAGATGCACCATGTGTAGAGTACTCCTTCATTGGAAAACCTTTATTTCCTAAGCCAATGAATTTAGACGAAGCTCGAGAAGCTTTTCTAAGTTTTTTTGAAAAAAACGAACATGAAAGAATAGATAGAGCCTCGGTAGTAGCACGATGGAGAAATGACATTTATCTTTCTATAGCATCAATAGCAGTTTTTCAACCTCACGTTACAAGTGGTTCTTCAAAACCTCCGGCAAATCCGTTGTCTATTTCTCAGCCATGTATCAGGCTAAATGACCTGGAGTCAGTTGGGAGAAGTGGGAGACACTTAACTACATTTGAAATGATGGCACATCATGCGTTCAATAACGAGCAAGAGAGATACTATTGGCAAGACGACACAGTCAGGTACTGTCATGAATTTTATACAGGATTAGGACTTGACGGTTCAGAAATCACTTACAAAGAAAATCCATGGGTTGGAGGTGGAAACGGTGGTGAAGCCCTTGAGGTTCTAGCAGGAGGCCTTGAATTGGCGACTTTAGTGTTTATGGATCTAGAGGAAGATCTTGATGGAGATATTGAGCTAAAAGGAATTAATTTCAAGAGAATGCCGAGATCAATAGTTGACACAGGTTATGGGCTAGAGCGTTTAGTTTGGGCCTCACAAGGCACCCCTACAATTTATGAGGCAGTTTTTCCAGAAGCAGTTTCATTTTTGACCAAAAAGGCAGGCCTAGAACAGAAATTAGCCACATCAGGAGATTTGATTTCTGAAAATGCAAAATTATGTGGTGTACTATCCATAGATTATGGTTCCGATTTAGTCAAACTAAGGCAGATGGTTTTAGATAGGTTAAACTCACAAGGATATGATTTATCATTGACAGATTTTACTTCAACAATAGAGCCACTAGAGAAGTTGTTTGCTATTGTAGATCATTCCAGAGCCTTAGCATTCATGTTTGGGGATGGAATAGTTCCGAG
>JAYYHK010000074.1:0-6985 GCA_036148495.1 Thermoplasmatota archaeon
TTAATCAAAGATCAAAAGGTGCCTTCGGAGGCTCTGGAGAGAGTACTGAAGACTACAGTGATGAATGGGCCGGGATGGAAGGTGCCGGGACACCTCCTCCTATGGCTCCACCCGCTGCAGCACCTCCTCAAGCTCCACCTGCTGCGGCACCTCCTGAAGCCTCACCTGCTGCGGCACCTCCTCAAGCCCCACCTGCTGCGGCACCTGCTCAAGCCCCACCTGCTGCAGCACCTCCTGAAGTCCCACCCGCAGCGGCTCCACCTACACCAACAGTTCTTACAATAACTGTACCTGAAGGAGTGATGGCTGGGCAACAAATTCAAATTAAAGCACCGTCAGGACAATTAGTAAATGTCAAAGTTCCTGAGGGTTGTGGTCCCGGTTCACAATTTAAAATTCAGATTTAAGCAGGCGTGGTCTAGTCTGGTATGACTAGGGGTTTCCAACCCCTCAACCTGGGTTCAAATCCCGGCGCCTGCACCATATTTCTCTGCACAATTCATTTATAATAGGTATTAAATTTAGTTATATGAAATACCTTTCACTAATTATTGTGGGACTAATGATTACATCAGGATGCTTAGACTTTTTAGATGAAGAAAATACAAACCAAGCCCCCACTTCTGTAGCTGACTTTGTCGGCAATGGACCTTTTGAACCTGAAGAAATAATCACATTCACAGGAAAAGACAGTAGTGATCCTGAGGGAGATACACTTGAATATTATTGGGATTTTGATAAAAACGACGGTAACGATGAAAGCGTTAGAGGTGATATCTCAAACAACGGTAGAATCACTCATTCGTACAACAATGAGGGGACCTACACCGTTACTTTAACTGTAACTGATGGTGAGAATACTGCCTCTTCAACTGTTAAGGTAAAAATTGAAAAGAAAAGTAGCGAGATACGCGCAATTGTAACTACAAATGATGAATTGAATTCTGAAACTAATAACGCTGAAAAAGTGAAGTATACTTTCTCTGCGGGAGAATCAATTTCAGAAAGCAGAATTACTAAATATGAATGGGATTTTTCTTATGATTCCAGTGAGGGATTTCAAGTTGATGAAGAATCAAATGAAGATGAAATTTCACACGAATTTGACTCAGGAATATACACCATTAAAGTTAGAATAACAAATGAAATGGGAGAAAGTGATGAAGCTAGTTATTCAGATGATGTTGAACTAAAAATAAATTATAAGTATACTGAAACTAGAAATATTGACTCCGGAAATCAAGAACATTTACTACAAGTTTATGGAATCCCTGCAAGGTACATTAAAGCGACTCTTGAATATGAAAGTAATTCAGTGCATACCAAAGACTTAGATTTATACATTTACAATCATAGTCAAGTTAGAAATCCTGATGATGGTGATAGCGAATATGTAGCCGTAAATGACACTCACGACAATGGAAATATTGAACAAGTTAATTACATCGAATTAGATTACTACAATAGTACAGACAGAGCATGGTTTGACGAAATACATGAACTTGGTGAGTGGGGTGTTGTTGTTGATCATGAAAGAACTGGTAGTAATGAATATACTGTGAAAATTGAAGTAATATATTGGGAATAAGTGTTTGAAATAAAAAAACCTTGCCAAAATTGTAAATCTTATGTTCTTAAACCAAAAAAAAAAGTAGAATTAAATTTGAAAGATATAATGAAAAATATCGAAGAACTATCAATTGAGGTTCTTGCATTTACAGGTTCAATGCTATCAATAAGAAAAAAATGTAAAATAAATATTTATAATTCTGGCAAAATAGTAGTAATAACTAAAGACTTAAATCAAGTTCATGAAATAGCAAAAGAACTTGAAAATGTCATCGACATTGGAAAAAAATAATTTGGTGATTATAATTTGGAAAAAATACCCTTCGTATCCATAGTCATTCCCACAACTGGCAATGTTAAATTCATTAAAGGTTTAGTTGAGAGTGTAAATAAATTGGACTATCCAAAAGATAAATATGAATTAATTTTAATTGGTGACGAAAAAACAGAATTATTAGAACGAAATGTAAAAAAAGCCAAAGATTTTGGGATAAAAACTGTATTGAAATATGAGTCAGTAGCTGCTGGAAAAAAACGAAACATGGGCGTAGAAATAGCAAAGGGAGAAATTATTGCTTTCACAGATGATGACACAATTCTTAGAGAAGATTGGCTTAAAAACGCTGTAAAACACCTTGAAGAAAATTCAACACATGTTGGTGTGGGGGGACCAAACTTTACTCCTAGGGAGGGACTACCGTTTGCCAAGGCTGTAGGAAGAATATTTGGTTCAAAATTCCTTTTTTCTTTCAGATACACCATAGGACATTCAAGCGCAAAAGAAATTGAGCATAATCCTACTTGTAATTATATAATTAGAAAAAAAGTATTTGAAACTGTCCAATTTCATGATACACTATGGCCGGGAGAAGATGCTGAATTTGATATAAGATTAGTTAAAAATGGATTTAAAATTTTATATGCACCAGATGTTGTTGTGTGGCATCACAGGCGATCTAGACCTCTACCCTTTCTTAAACAAATGTTCAATTATGGAAAAACAAGAGCTCAGGTAACAAGAATGCATCCAGGAAGCTTTGACCTTAGATATTTTGTATTTGTTAGTGCTTTCTTCTTTTTAATGGCATTGTATTATCTATCTTTTTCAGACATCCAAATACCGTTATTTGGTAGTGTTGATTTAATGATTCCAATAATACTGAATTTAACCTATTTTGGTATTATAGGTCTAGCTGGAGTTTTAGTCGGATTTCAAACTGGAAATGTAAAACAGGGACTTTATGCCCCCCTTGTACTTTTTATACAGCATTTCGGATTTTCAGTGGGATTGCTATATGGCTTCATAAGAAAACCATAAAGTAACCTTTTTACTAGGGCTTGATTTAGGACAATGTGGATTTAGACTACGAAAAGTTACTAGAGAGAGCAAGAAACGGCTTGGAAGACGTAATGGAGAACTCAGAAAGATTTGTTCCGCCAATACCTGAAGTTTTGCACGAGGGAAGTAAAAAAACAATAATACGTAACTTTACAGAGATACTAGATGTTTTAAGAAGAGAAGAAAATCATTTGTATAAATTTTTGCTGCAGGAACTTGGGACTGCAGGTTCTATAGACAACCGAAGGTTGGTTCTTCAAGGTAGAGTTCCTGAAAAAAAAATTAAGGAACGTGTTAAACTGTACATAGATACCTTTGTTATTTGCCAAGAGTGTAATCGACCAGATACGGATTTCATCAAAAGAGGAAGGACTTTAATTTTAGATTGTCAGGCATGTGGAGGAAAGAGGCCAATAAGAACAAAACTCATAGCTTGAATAGCATTAACAGAAAAATGAAACGAATACAGAATATCTTCATTGTAATAGCCCTTCTAACTATGACTTTTAGTGGGTGCCTTGGGAATGACGATAGTGATGACAAAAATACGGCTCCAGAAGCCTTAATCATGATGCCCAGGCAAGCCGATGTAGTGGAAGCTGGTAAACCTTTCACAATTGATGGTTCTGCTTCTAAAGATGCTGATGGTGACGAACTTCAATACAGATGGACTTTGTCAGGACTAGGAAGTCCGATCGACCTAAGTAATCAAGTATCTGATACTGTAATCGTCGATTCTCCAGGTAAAGATTTAGTACTAACCCTTCTTGTTCAGGATCCTGGAGGGTTAACTGGACAAGATATTGTCGTGATAACTGTCGAGCCAGGCAATAGGGCTCCAACTGCAACAATTACAACACCGAGTAATGGTGGTGCTTATTCAGAAGGAAACGAAATCTCATTTAATGGTCTAGCAAGTAGTGACCCTGACAATGATTTCTTAACTTATACATGGGATCTTTCGGAAGCGGGCGGCCCAAGTTATACTGCATCGAAGCAGAGTAAATTTTCTTTAGACCTCAGCGAGGGTCAATATTCAATAAGTTTGACAGTTGAAGATCCTGACGGGGAAAGCAGTACAGTTACTCATTCATTTACTGTAACAAATTTACCACCTGTTTCAAAAATAACAAGTGATGTTAATTCTTTGTTTGTTAATGAAATAATTCAGCTATCAGGAGAAGATTCATACGATCCTGAAGGTGGAGCACTGGATTTCCTTTGGAATTTCGGAGATAACAAGACTTCCTCATTGAAATCACCTGAGTATAGCTGGAATACAGCTGGAATCTACACTGTTTCACTTACTGTTGAAGATGGTGAAGGTCAAGAAACTACTTCAACTAAAAATATTGAAGTAAAATCGCTAGGTCCTGTGGCTAGCTTCACATTTTCGTCAGGCGAGAAAATTAGATCAAATGACAATGTTACGCTTGATGCTAGTGATTCCTCTGCTTTGGGAGCACCGATAAAAGAATACAAATGGAATTTCGGAGATGGAGAGGAAATAACTACTAACGAATCAAGTACAGATTATTCCTGGAACTCTGGAGGATACTACAATGTCACTTTAATTGTTACCGACGAAGATGGAGAAACTGGTGAAATCACTAAAATGTTACAAGTAGTTCCCGAAGACTATTCTGAAGAAGGACAAGGAAATGAATTGGTTGATGGTGCCGAAGACACAAGTACATATAATCTTCCAGTAGAAATATTTGTATCGTCAATATCAATTTCTTTCAGCGATATAGGTTGTGTAGGGCTTGGAGGAGAAGTTAGCTATTCCATTGAAGTAGCTGACTCTGACGGTAACCAAATCGGGCAGGGAAATGGAAATGCTGTATGCGGTGGAGAAGGTTCTAGTTGGTCTGACACATTTACCAACGACAATAATGAAATGGCTCTAGGTAATTATCAAATTACTATAGCCTTTACAAATGGCGGAACACCAGTCCAAGCTAATTGGAATTATCTATTTAGTGTAACCTATAATTTTTAAATTTTAACTTTGAACGAGAATGTATTATTTTTCCTTGAAAGTAAGTCTCTAAGCCTAACTATTTTGGGCTTGATTGATCGAAGTTTCAAACTCATTCCATCTACATGGCCCTCGCCAACAACTGCAACTATCCTGCCATTTGGATTATGTCTGAATAACTTTACCAAATTTTTACACATATAAGTATCTCTACTATCTATAAGATGAAATTTTGTTACAGGATAATGTTCGGAAAATTCATTCAACTCTTTAGTAAAGTCCCCTGAAGCCATACTATTGCCAAAATTATTATCACCTCTACCTATGAAAGAAAAAATACCTTCTTTTATCATTCTCCATAATTCTATCCAAGGCATATTTTTCCACGCTCCCATTATTGTTGGCACTATTGCCTTATCTATTAATTTTATTTCTGCACCTAAAGAATTTGCAACCTTGCCTGCAACAAGCATTTCAGAACCTGGTGAGCTACCAAAATAATCTCCAAGGTATTTCTGGATATTGGATAATATTTTAAGAAAAAAAGGTGCATTTGTACTTTTAGTATTTGTTTGTAAAGCAAACCATCTCTCTCTATCTAGTTCTAATGCAACTGTTGTTGGCTCAAAATCTCTAATATATCCTTCTAAAGGAGACGATAAATCAATTACATGAGCTGTTCCTATTATCATTAATGAAGGCATAATTATTGTTATAAAAAGAAAAGACATATTAATAACAATGTCTAGTAGAGTTTATGTTTAGTTCAAAGGATGATCCTGACGCACCTTCAAAATGTCCTTATTGTAGTAAAGATATAGGAGTCGATAAAAATACTTACAGATTTCAGGTAGTTGACTTTACTGCTGAAACCGGCGGCAATCAAAGAAATGCTGGAAGAGTAATTGCAGTATCCTGTTCGAACTGCAAAAAAGTTTTAGGATTTGTAAATCAATAAGCTAACTCAGAAATATAATCAAAAATATAAATGTTGCAGCAGCTTCGAATGTTGCTAATATTATGGAGCCCTTTGCAACCACGTTATACGTAGGGTTAGGGGTAATTGGTAAGTAAAAATAGTGAACAAAAATTTCTATTATAAGTAGCCAACCAGTCCAAATAAGTAAGTTAAAATTCCAAGGATAAATCTCAAAATATCCTGAGATTAACAATATAGAAACTCCACAAATAGTAAAAAACCAAGATAACTTCATAGTAAATTCGGCACCAAATTTAGTAGCAAACGTTTGTATTCCAAAACTTTTATCGAACTCGACATCTATAGCCATTGTAGGGCAATACAGGGCTAAAAGGTAACAAATAGTAGATAAGAAGAATAGCTTCGGGAACTCTAATAGAGGTTGATCGATTGACCAAGCTGCTAGTGGAATTAGTAAACCCAGACTGAGTCCATTACTAACTAAATCTAAACCTGGCCTTGATTTAAATCTAAATGGTTCCATATTATAAGCAAATGAGATGGCCGTTAATCCTAGGATACAATAAAGAAATTCTAAGTTGAATCTTAATGATAAAATTATACAAGACAATTGTAAAATCCAAAATAAAATCCACGACGTTTTTAGACTTACAGACCCACGAACAAGCAAACTAAATTCCTTCCTTGGATTTTTTTTATCCAGTTCAATATCACAGATATGATTTAGAACAAATGTAGATGACGTGAGAATTGCGATAATTATAAAACCATAAAATAAATCAAAGCTGTAAAGTTCTTTGGAGGAAACTACATACCCAATGAAAAAGGGAGTAAAACCCACCATCCAAAATTCAAAGCCTATAAATCGAAGCCAAGTTAGTCTGGTGAAGATTTCATTATTTATTAAGCGGTTAAAAGTTTGATTTGTCATTTTATTACTTCAAGTGAGAGACCCAAACTTAATATCTTTGGGCTAGATAATAAAATATGAGTAATGATTTTGATTACGCACATAATAACAAAAATGTAATCTGGATGTCACAAAATACTAACCATTTACCTACACATGGTGCAATTCAAGATGCTATAAAGAAGGCTGCAAATGAAAGAGAATATACAAAATATCCATTAGCTTCTGGATTACCTGAGTTGAGAA
>JAYYHK010000075.1:0-6329 GCA_036148495.1 Thermoplasmatota archaeon
TTCAAAGAATCCACAGGAGTAAGTCATAGTTTTGTCTAAGAATGTCATAAACATTTCATTGCTCAAATCATAATGTTCTTGAATATTTTTCTTACTTCCAGAAATAGTATTTCTTCTTCTCCAGTGACCAATCTTAGCGAATATTTTTGTCAGGAAACTCCATTTGACATCTAATCCAGCCAGATTTTCCTTATTCAAAATGAGTATAGTAATTAAATCGGTCAAATTGTCAGTAAACCATTCACCTTTAGCATAAGACTCAGCAAACCCTAAATCTCCACCAAGTATTGTTCTTCGGTAGAATCTCGGGGAAACTACCTCAATAGTTACCTTTGGTTCACCTTTTCCATACGTAGATGAAAAGTCGTCATTGATTGTTACAGTTCCCTTATCAATTTTAGCTAAAAGGTTTAACAAATTTTTTTTGTAGAAACTACCTAACATTGGTACATACATATAATGGGAGAAATATAATTAAGCGTATCATTTAGCATGTAATGCATAAAGCTCATGCACTGTTAATTTCATTTATTTTTTTAGTGTCTGGATGCTTAAATTCATCAGTATCTGATGATAATGATATCTCAGGCTATGAGTGGTGGGAAGTGCCTTTAGAAAAGCGTTATCTGATGGATTTGGATTTTTCTTCATGGCGGTCGACACTTCCTGAAAAAGGGATGTATAACTGGACCGGACCATCTGAATATTTTGTTCAAGTCGAATTGCCTATTGAAGAAAGAGATGCAGGCTATCCTGAAGATCCCCTGATGCATGTAGCTCTGTGGATGCCTGATGTGCCAGAAGGAACTTTAGTTCCAGTTATAGCAACAATACATCCATATTATGAGTTCGCAGGCTCAAATCCAAACACAATTCCAGATTTAGGTATTGGTCAATGGGTATTGGAAGAATTTGTTCCGCACGGTTATGCCTTGGCTCAAATTTCAACTTTTGGTTCTGGTAAATCTACTCATTGTCAGGATGTCAAAGGGTTAGGAGAACAGATTGGAATTCAAGCTGCGGTAGATTGGTTAGGAAAGCAGCCTTGGTCTAACGGCAATGTAGGATTAATGGGGAAATCTTACGCAGGCACAACAAACTGGGAAGCTGCACAGAATCCATCCCCGCATTTGAAAACAATTGTTCCTATTTCGGGTTCTATAGGAGTTAGAGAGATGTTTTACAGGAATGGGTCGAGCGAATCTAGAGCGATGCTCTACGATGCATTGTATGAAGGCGCTACAGCAGGGGCAACTACAGATGATATGAGGATGTGCAGTGATGACGCAATAGGTCCAGCTAGCCCTTGGACAACGTATGCACTTGCTGAATATGGGGGAGATCAATGGAATGACTACTGGGATGAGCGCTATCATCTCCAAGATGTTCTTGATAATTACGAAGGCAGTGTTTACATAGTATGGGGAATGCAAGATTGGAATGTTGATCCCTACCACGCCTTTCCTACATACCAAATGCTAAGAGATAAAGGACTAAATGTCAAGGGCATAATGGGGCAATGGGGTCACAATTATCCTGATCAACCCAATGTTCATGAAAATATGAGCAGTGGTTATGGAGCAGAAGCCTTTCCTAAAGTTACAAGAATGGATTGGTCAATTGAACTTTACAATTGGTTCAATTATTACCTCAAGGGAATAGGTACTGAGCCTAAATCTCAAGTTCAAATACAAAGAAATGATGGAGAATGGCATGTCGAAGAAACATGGCCTTCAACCGACATTGAAATTCATACATATGATGTTTCAACTTGGGGCTCTATGGGAACAGTATCTTCGTCGTCATCAATAACATTATCAAGCCAACCCTTGGAATCTGAGCTTCATATTTCAGGTCTACCAACTTTTCATGCACAAGTTAGAGCAAATTCTTGTAATGGTGGCCAGTTGTTCGTTACCATGCTGGATGGCACATCAGGATTAAGACTGGGTCATGCTACGATGGATTTAAGATATAGAGATGGCGGATATGAGGCAAAATCAGTTATTCCATTTGAAACTTATACAATGCAGATGGAATTTAATCCAATGGATGTAGTTATTCCTGAGGGCCATGTCATCAAGTTGGAAATTACGGAATCTGGTGAAGATTACTTGCCTTCTACATGTTTTTCAGCTGGAGTCACACTAGTTGAAGCTGAGCAACCATTATCATTGCCAATTATAGACAGACCAGAGAGTGATAATCGTTGGTTTGAAGTTCCTGCTTGGTGGGAATAATATCACAAACATAATATTATAACTCGCTACTTGACATGTTAATAGCCTCGGCTGTCGGAGAGAGTCTACATTCATTTCCCTCATTCCACCCCGAGGCATCTTTAAATTTAGAACATTTTAAATAACACCTAATGTAGTTTGAATTGTGCGTTTATCCACTTTTGTCGTCTCTGCATTCATGCTGATTTTGCCATTAACAGGTTGCCTCGCACCAGAGGATAACAGAATTGTTGTTGAAGAACCTACTATTTTCGATTTCTTAAATCCAATACCTGAAACAACATGGTTTCATTACTCAGGTGCAGTTAATGCTCTTGACTCAGACTCAATTGAGTCAGCAAACTTAACTGTAGATTTAAGTGGGGACAATGTACCCTTTTGGACTCAAGGAAGTTATTATGGAATAGGTATGACTACGTTCGAGCCAACAATGGGAATTACTTCAAGTGATAATTTGTACATGTCTAGCTATGGCAACGGACCGGCAGGTTCAACAGCAATAGTCCAATGTACAGGCCTTATTGGAATGACTGATTTATCAGATTATTCATGTGTTAATGTTTACGATCCTATTTCTCCAGTTCCAAATAGCAATGATCCTTATGTTTATGTCGACAAATGGACAGATAGAATAATGAAATTTGATATGCACGCATTGGCAGGAATGACGGTTGAATGGTCCGACAACGATGGTACTTCATGGTCGCCTCCAACCTTTGCTACATCTTACTCAGTTCAGGATCATCAAACCATAGGTTCATCACCTTATCCTGCATTGGCGCATCCAACTACATGGGTTTTTTGTGTGAATGGAAATTGGGCAGCACCTCTATGTTCAACAAGTTTTGATGGAGGCTTATCTTGGTCTCCTGAAGTTCCAGGTGCACCTCTCGATTGTAATAGTGGAGGATTAAGTGCACATATTGAAGGTGCTGAAAACGGTAATTTTTACCGAGGTAATGTAGGTTGCAACGGAAGCGGTTATTCAATTTACAGAAGCACTGATGGTGGTTTTACCTGGACAGAGCATCCGTTGCCTACTGAGGCTTCAGGAACTGCAGATACATGGAATTTTGAAGAAGCTCAAGTTACGATAGATGACAGCAATAACGTTCATGCAATGTGGATGGGTAGTGATAATATGCCTTATTATTCATACTCTAGAGATGATGGAGAATCTTGGAGTGAGGCTATGATGCTGGCACCTCCAATAGGTCTTGTAGGTACAGGTTTTCCAGTAGTTACTGCGGGTTCTGAAGGTAGAGTTGCGTTTGGTTATGTAGGTGATGTTGGAAACCAAACTTGGAATGGTTACATGACAATCTTAACCGATGCTTTTTCAGACAATCCACTTTTCACGACAGTTCAAGTTAATTTACCTGAGGATCCAATAGATAGTAGCAATGCATATCCTCAAGGTTGCGGTTATGAAAGATGTGGAGGTCTTGGAGACTTTCTTGACATGGCAGTAGACCAATATGGTAGGCCTTGGTTTAGTTTAGCAAATAACGATGCAGGTGAGATAGGAATTTTTGCTACAATTACAGATGGTCCCTCGTTAAGAGGAGATTTACAGCCATTAGCTCCTATGCCCTTAGGTGGAGTCTTAACACTTTAGTGCTTACTTAATTTTTGTTTCTATATATTTTATAATTTTAGCCGCAATGTCTTTCCTAGTCGTAGTTTCAATTCCTTCAAGTCCTGGTGATGAATTTACCTCTATTACTAATAATCCTCTATCAGATCTAATTAAGTCTACACCAGCTACACCTAATCCTAATTTTTTAGCAGCTTTTACAGCTATTGATTTTTCTTTATCCGTAAGAAGAACTTCTCTTCCAGCACCTCCCAAGTGCAAATTAGCCCTAAAATCACCCTCAGGTGCAGTTCTTTCCATTGCGCCTACTACCTCACCACCTATAACCAAAGCCCTTATATCTTTTCCATTTGCTTCCTTTATAAATTCCTGAACAAGAATATTTGCTTTAAGTTGTCTGAATGCACTTAACACACTACTTGCACCTTTCTTAGTTTCGGCAAGTACGACACCTTTACCTTGGGTACCTTCTAGTAATTTAATTACAAGCGGGGTACCCTCTACTGTATCAATCATACCATCTATATCTGCAGTATGATTAGCGAACCCAGTTACAGGTAGACCTATTCCTTCTCTTGCTAAAATTTGCAAAGATCTTAATTTATCTCTAGAACGAGTTATAGCTTCTGAGCGATTTATAGTGTAAAGACCCGCCATTTCAAATTGTCTAACAACAGCAGCACCGTAGAAGGTATAACTAGCACCTATTCTAGAAATTACAGCATCGTATTCCTTAAGATTTTCACCCTTGTAAAATACAGTTGGCTTCTCAGAAGTTATGTTCATATAACAACGTAGGTAGTCTACAACACGCACTTCGTGCCCCAGATTTTCAGCTGAATTAATAATTCTCTTAGTAGAGTAAAGATTTTTATTTCGTGATAATACTAAAACTTTCATTTTTTCACCAGTTTTTTAGAGTAAGATTTCCCGGAGTCCACCAAGAATTTTCTCCTGAGTGCAGTTCTACCAATTAACATATCATAGCTCATTCGAGAACGTTGAGTAAGGGTAATTTCAATCTTCATTTCTCTATTACCGATTCTTATCTTTGTTTGAATTACAGGTCTGTATTCTTCGTCTCCACCTGAATTTCTTACTATTCTCCATTCTCTTAGTTTACATTTGAAATATTTATATTTTGTTTTGGTTCCTATGTTCTTTAGCCTAAATGAAACGTATTTATCGCCAGAATCTTCACTTTCGGAAATATGAGTGGCATGAAGAGAAGAAGTTCTAGCTCCAGTATCTAATTTAGCTTTAATAACACTATTATCAAAGTCCACTAGCTCTACCTTTTCTCTCCATCCTATAACTTCTTTTACCACAATATCGGCCTAACAAGATATTTTAATAGTTTTCCTTGAAACTGAGTATATTTCAACCGTTTTTTTAGCTATACTCATTAAATGTATGTCTTTCCAGGGTTTCTCATAGCTTCTCGTATATCAATGAGGCCTTGAGTTGAGTTTTCAATCGTTGCGTCCTCCAAATCAAAATATACCAGTTCATCAATTCCATCACATGTGTTCTTCATTTCTTCTTCAGTTAGAGGGTCTACAGTTTCGAAGATAAATAGGACATACCAATGTTTTTTTTCATCATTCCAGTGCGACTGAGTTGAGACGTATCTTATTTCTCTGTCCTCGACTTCAAGTTCTTCAGTTAAAATTCTATGACCTGCTTCTACGGGATGTTCACCGAATTTCATTGCTACTCCAGGAATGTAATATTTTCCGGCCGCATAGCTTTGAGCATCTTTAGATACTTTCTCAACCATAACTCTTCCTACGTAATCTCTGTTAACTAATTGGGCTTGCAACATAACTAAATTTTTTGCATTATAATCTACGACATCTTGCTTTACGGCGTAGGCCCTAATTTCCTCAGTCATGTTAATTTATTGCGGTGCAGTATATTATAGATGCAAAGTAGTGCCTAAATACCTTTCAATAAAGTTAAAATAGAGTATATTGATGAATTTTAATGAAGCATCCCACTGAAATTTTTGACGAATGGGCAATTATGGGAAAGGATAAAGGCATGGAAAAATCTCATTCAGCTTCAGTTTCTGAAATTCTTGATTTTGCAATTAGTCAAATGGAAAAAAACAATATTGAATTCAAGTTTTTAGACTTTGGTTGTGGGAACGGTTGGGTTGCAGATAAGTTATCAAAAAATAGTAGTTGTTCGTTTTCAATGGGAATCGACGGTGCTAAAACCATGATTATGAATGCAGAAAAAAGGAAAAGCGAAGCCTTGTTCTTACTCAAAGATCTTAATAGTTTTGAGTTAAATCATAAATTTGACTTGATATTTTCAATGGAAGTTTTGTACTATTTAGAAAATCCTTCATTAGCAATTAAAAAAATCCGAGAGATGCTAAATCCAAATGGTCGTTTTATAATGGGTATAGATCATTATTTTGAGAACGAGGAGTCCCATGATTGGCAAGAAAAAGTAGGAACTCGGATGCATATGTTTAAAGAAAG
>JAYYHK010000076.1:0-4114 GCA_036148495.1 Thermoplasmatota archaeon
GCTAGTTGTTTAGGTTCTAATGCTTCAATAACTTGCTCTACACCTTTCTTATCTTTTGAAGATGCTTCGATAGCTCTTTTCAGTAGAAGATTTCTAGACATCCTTAACTTTACTCCCATGTCTCTTAGAGATGCACGCATGTCAAGCATCTGTTTAGCTCCAATTCCACTGACATCGACAAGGCCAACAACATCAGCAGACTTTACGAAATCTTGAAGTTTTGAAACTTCATCCTTTTTCCAGTCTGCAACATAAGCTTTGACCATTATTCTAACCTCACTGATTTGCCCATTGTAGTTTTAACCCAAACAGAAGCAATGTTATCGTAACCTCTGTCTAAACTAGATTCTACACGTTTCAAAATAGTTTCTAAATTTTCAGCCAATTGTTCCTGGGACATCTTAACATTTCCAATTGGAACATGGAATGTAGGGCGATCCTTAGAACGTACTGGAACTAAGTTAGTTAAACTCTTAATAATTCTTTCAATATCTGCTTGTGGAGGTATAGGGCGAGGCATTTTTCCTCTAGGACCCAAAACCACACCTAGACTTTTACCAATGTTAGCCATCAAACCGGTTTCGGCTACAAAGAAATCAAATTTACCAGCTAGCTTTCTAGCTTCACGCTTATTTTCAGAAAGCTCATCAATCTGTTCAGGAGATATTACCGTATCAACAACTTTTTTTGAAATAACTGCCATTTCACCTTGTGCAAAAACAGCTACCCTAGCTGGTCTACCACGGCCGTGTGGGAGAGCTACTTCAGCGTTTATTCTCTTTTGTGGATTCTGCAAGTCTACATCCTTAAGATTAATAGCGACCTCAACGGTTTCTACAAATTTGCGCTCTTCATTTGAACTAAGAGCATCGGCGATAGCTTGATTTATCTTGTTTGACGCGATGGTTTCACCTCCGTAGTAAAACGAGATTACATCTCTTCTACGGTATTACTTCGCAATCGTGACAGTATATAAAATTAATTAAAAAATGTTTCTTTGAAAATCGCTTTATATAATAGGCCTACATAGCAATGCTAGATTTTAAATGATTGAAGCAAATAATGTCATCAAAAAATATGGCCAAGTGACTGCATTAGATGACTTTACCGTAGATATTCCTAAAGGAAAAATAGGAATATTGGGGCCAAATGGTGCTGGAAAAAGTACATTTGTTAAAATTGCACTAGGATTAATCGAAGCCACAAGTGGAAATATCACAGTTCTTGGAGAAAATCTGGATAAAAATTCGATTGAGATTAGAAAAAAAATAGGTTACATGCCTGAACATGATTGTATTCCAAACAAGATGACTGGTGTAGAATTCTTAATTGAGATGGGACTTATTTCTGGATTAGATTACCAAACTGCGACCCAACGTACACATGAAATTTTAGGATATCTTAGAATGGGTGAAGAAAAATATCGTTTAATTGAAGAATATTCTGGGGGAATGAGGCAGAAAATAAAATTGGCTCAAGGATTAGTTCACGGCCCTGAAATTATGTTTCTTGATGAACCGACGTCCGGCTTAGATCCTAATGCCAGACAAGAAATGCTAGAGACTATCAATGGATTGGCTGAAATAAGTGATACTAATGTACTACTTAGTACACATATTTTACAAGATGTAGAAACTGTTTGTGATTATGTAATCATAATAAACAACGGAAAACTACAAATTAAAGAGAACGTTAAAGAACTGATTAAACGACAGACTGATACAATCCAAATAAGGATTGGAGAAAATTCTGAAGAATTTTTGTCGATTCTAAAACAAAATGATGCTAAAAGGAATATTGAAATCACTGAAAGATGGATAAGAATTCCATACAAAGACGACAATAGTTTCAAAGAAATAATATCTGCAGCTGCTAAAGCTAATTCACAA
The DNA here is from genome assembly GCA_036148495.1 of Thermoplasmatota archaeon. GTDB lineage: Archaea > Thermoplasmatota > Poseidoniia > MGIII > CG-Epi1 > CG-Epi1. The sequence continues at coordinate 1,890 of JAYYHK010000076.1, forward strand.
TTATATGAAATGGAAAGAGTAGCTGTTACCATGGATAACATCTATCTAGAGGTGGTAAATTGAAAAAAGATGCAAAGATAGAAGATAAATTCAAAGATTTTAAGCCCAATTTAAGTGATCGTAAAAAGATTGTTTTGGGAATGGGCGTAAGAGGTTTCGAGAAACTGTTTAGCTTAAAAAATAAGAGTATACTGTTTTTGATTGGAATAGTGTATCTTTGGACATTTGCATTTTATTTGCTACTAGGTGAAGATTCATATCCTTGTAAGGTCGTTTCTGATGAGCTAAAAACATGCACACATCTAAATTTTTATGGTGATTTGCAGCAGGGAGGAACTCGGATATTTTTAGTATTAATTGCTGCCGTAGCAAGCAGTGGGCTGATTGCTAATGATTTGACTGATAAATCAATACATCTATATCTTTCACGACCAATAAGTCGGATGGATTATCTAATTGCAAGGATAATTCCTATTTTTTTGCTTATGCTTGTAATTACCTTAATCCCAAATTTAGCTGTTTTTATTTCTCAGTTTTCAAAGTCTGGGCTTGATATAAACTTCCTTACTGACAATCGGTGGACGATGAGTAATTTGATTTTACAGGCAATATTTTACTCTATCTCATACTCGATAATAGGAATTACATTTTCAGCAGCAATTAGAAGGGAATCGTTAGCCTCTGCAGGATTCTTTGGTTCAGTATATGGTATTTCTTTGATAGTTGAAATCTTTTACGGAATATCATCTGAAATGAACATGGAATACGGAGAGTACATTCTACTTTTATCTGTCATACATTTTCTTGATATAATAAGTTATAAAATTTTTAACGTAAATTATTTCGTAACTATATTCGGAAGTCCTGAGCTTGTCGACTATTCCTTAAGTCTAATAGTCACCCTATACGTTTTGCTCTTTTCATCACTAATATTCGTTGTGAATTATATAATCTCAAAAATGGAGGTATCAAAATGAATTCTATAGTTTTCAACGAAGTGACAAAAAATTATGGAAAGGTACAAGGAATTTCTAATGTTTCACTAAGTATTGAATCTGGTGTTACTGGAATATTGGGACCTAATGGGGCAGGAAAATCAACAACCATGAAAGTCCTGCTCGGGTTAGTTAAGCCCTCCATAGGAGAAGTAATTGTTGACGGAGTAAATCCTTTTGAAAATATATAATTAAGGAATAAAATAGGATTTGTTCCGGAGTATGATTGCTTTTACGAACACATGAGTGCTGTAGATTATGTTACATATTTTCTGTTGATTCATGATTTTGACCGAGATGAAGCAAACACTAGAGCAAAAAATTCATTAGTTGAATTAGGACTAGAAGATGCTATGCATCGAAAAATACGTACTTATTCAAGAGGGATGAGGCAAAAAACTAAAGTTGCAAGGGCTACGGCATTTGACCCTGAGATATTAGTTTTAGATGAACCATTCCAAGGCGCTGATCCAACAACTAGGCATTTACTTATGCAAAAAATAAAGACTTGGTCAAACGAAGGTAAAACAATTCTAATCTCAAGTCACATTTTGCATGATGTTGAAAACCTAACGGATAATATTGTATTAATCAACAATGGGCGAGTAATTGCATCGGGTAATCGCCATGAAATACGGAAATTAATGTCGAATATACCTATTCAAATCCGAATATCTCCTATTGATGGTAAAAATTTAAGGCCCCTATTCAAACGAATGCTAGATGAAAAATGGATAACCGCCGGAAGAATCATGGAAGATGAAGGTGAGATTATGTTGGAAACAAACGAATCGAATGAATTTTACACTAAATTTCCACAGATTCTAGATAATGAAAAAATTATGGTTAAGAAAATAGTATCTGATGATGATTCATTAGATTCGCTATATTCTAAATTAGTGGAGGGAAAACAATGGAAATGAGAAGAATCATTGAACGATTTACCAAATTATTCCCTCCTATTTTTAAGGACTGCAGTTATAGGCTAATAACTAATAAGTTAATATGGGTTTTGATTGCAATTTTGATTCTTCCTTGTGCATTAGGATTATTGGTATATTACGAATTTTCCGATGACAGGCTATCTGAAGAAGTAGATGGTGATACTATTTATTACAATGATGACGGAGGACTACTTCACGAGGATTTAAGAGATACTTTCCTAACTTTCTCTGAATTTTTTGGAATGGGATTTATTGCATTATTATTAGGTATAATGTTTAGCTCTGA
>JAYYHK010000077.1:0-2767 GCA_036148495.1 Thermoplasmatota archaeon
AGGATTGGCTATTCTTCCAGGAGTTTCTCGTTCGGGAGTCACGATTTCTATTCTTCGTATTTTTGGCCTTAATCCTCTTAGAGCTGCCAAGTTTTCATTTTTAATATTTATACCTGCAATTCTAGGGGCCACTCTACTTCAGCTTAATGAGGCTAGCAGTACTTTAGAAGAAGTGGGCGGTTCCTCTATTCTTTTAGGTTTTCTTGCTTCTTCAATTTCTAGTTTTTTATCTATAAAATTTCTTATTAGGTTAATAGATAAACAGCAATTTCACTATTTCACGCCTTATTGCTTTTTACTGGGTATTTTTTTAATCTATGAAAGTCTAATTTAGCCTCTCACTTTCCACAGTAATGTCATAATTGCCTGAGTAAACCAAGGCTCCTACACCTTCAAACCCAGAACCTGAAATTTTGATTGTCCAAGTTCCATAAATCGGAGGTAAAACTAGTAACCTTTCATTTACGGGATTGTTCCATGTAACTATTTCATATCCTTCACCGTGTTCTCCTCCAGTAGGATCAATGAGACTAAAATCTAAAGTTCCAGCCGGTCCCTCACTAGGTTGATTCCCTCCTACTAATTCGTAAACTACGCTCAAAGTTAGTTCAACATATTTTGCTTCCCACTCACTCTCAATAACAAATGAATGTGTATTGATTTCCCAGGAAAGATTTTGCAGAGGTTTTTGAAATTGAAGAGGATCTTCCACAATATCAGCAATTGCATTAGTTACGGTTTCTTGGTCCTGGTCTGGGTCTGGAGCGAAGTTTCCTTCCGTATTCCATACTTCAAATGTAGAATAAGTCCTTTCCTTTTCAGGAACTAATCTATCCATTAAACCGTTCATTGCTGGTACGTCAATACATCCGATTGACAAAAACATTGCAGCTATCGCTAAGGTTAACCTCACAATTTCGGATTAAAAAGACTGAATAAAAGATTTTGTAATTAGTAAAAGCCCTAAACCCCCCCTTCCTTCAGCTGTTGTGTCAGACGTCAGAGACAAGCTTTTTGAATTGGCCAAAATTGAAGTTGCCCAATACGGTGAGGCTAAGGCTAAAAGTGTTATAGGAAAGGCGATGGGAAAGTTTCCTGAGCTACGTAGTCAAGCTAAAGATTTGATGTCAATTATAGACCAAGTTATTGAAGAAGTAAACTTACTTGATGCTAACGATTTAAAATCATATATTCCTAAAAAGGTAAAACCACCTAAAGTTGGAGCAAAAGAATTACCTCCTTTAACTAACAACGAAAATATGGTCTTACGTTTTGCGCCAGGACCAAGCGGCCCTCTTCATCTAGGTCATACAAGAGCCTTAGCTTTGAATAATTATTACAAAAATAGATACAATGGTAAGCTCATTCTCAGGCTAGAAGATACGAATCCAAACGCAATAGATACTGACGCTTACAGTATGATTCAGGAAGATTTAGAATGGTTAGGCATTGAGGCTGATGAAGTAGTTATTCAATCAGAAAGAATTGAAAAGTATTATAATGATATTAGAAAAATTTTGTCTGAAGGCGGAGCTTACGTAACTAAATCTGATGCAGAAGAGTGGAGAGAACTGAAAAGACAGAAGAGAGCTCACCCAGACCGCGATAGAAAGCCTGAATTTCAAATCAAGGAATTCGATTCGTTACTTGCAGGTGAGAACGGTATCGTTGTAATTAAAACAAATTTGGAGGATCCAAATCCAGCACTTAGAGATTTTGTAGCTTTTAGAATTGTTGAAGACTCACACCCCTTGCAAAAAAGTAAATACAGACTATGGCCACTTTACAATTTTGCAGTTGCAATAGACGATTATCGTCTTGGGATTACTCATGTTCTCAGAGGTAAAGATCACTTAAATAATACTGAAAAGCAAAAGTGGATTTACAAATACATGGGATGGGAAGTTCCAGAATTCATTCATTACGGTTTAGTTTCAATACCTGAGACAAATTTGAAGACTAGTAAGATACGACAATCAATTTCAGATGGAGAATACAGTGGATGGGACGATTGCCGAATAGCCACAATCAAAGCCTTAGCTAGAAGAGGTTATTCGCCTGAAGTTTTTAGCAAATATTGGGAATCTTCAGGCCTTAAAGAAGTGGATATTAAATTTTCATGGCAAAATTTTGATGCTATGAATAAAGATTTAATTGATAGTGAAACTAAAAGGTTATTTTTTGTACCAGAGCCTAAAGAGTTCATATTTGAATCAAACAAAAGCATTGAGAAGGAAGCTCCTTGGCATCCGGATAACAAAGAACTAGGTTATAGAACTGAGACTATTGAATCAGGTTCTAAAATATTTCTACCAAATACAGAATTAGATGAAATTTCAAATTTGTCCGAGATAAGGTTGAAAAATCTTTGTAATGTCAAAATTAGTGGAAGTAAGTTGATTTTTTCAGGCTTTGAGCACAAAAAAGGTATTCCTATATTTCAATGGTGTTCGAGAAATAAAGAAATTTCTCTTCATTATCCAGATGGGTTCATTTCTAAGGGGTTGGTTGAAGATAATATAGATGACTTAGATAAACAGGTTGTTCAATTTGAAAGAACTGGATTTGTTAGATTGGAGGGAGACAAAGCGTTTTTCTTACACCGCTAATAGACTATTATGGTAATAGGCCCTCATCATCATCACCATCATGAAATAGATGATGAAGAATCTGAGCGAAAGACGCGTATTGTGGTAGTGATTACATTAGTGACTATGGTCATAGAGATTTATGCAGGAATAGTGACAAAATCAATGGGCTTGTTGGC
>JAYYHK010000078.1:0-7171 GCA_036148495.1 Thermoplasmatota archaeon
GCGTGTCTCATTAGGATTAGTTTAGATAAGATATTCTTTATTCACCACAATATTATTATAATTTCCCTCCCAATTCTATATATAATATATAGCATATATACTATATATAGCCTAAAACTACTTCAACTAGCCTGCTAGCTAAGAAACGGTGAGATTATGACTACCAAATATCACGATACAATAGATGAGCTTAAAAATCAAACTCAGAGCATGGGAATTTTAGCATCTCAAATGCTTAAAGATTCAGTTAAAGCTTTGGAAAACTTTGACATGAGTTTAGCTAGTGACGTTAGAGAGAGAAGGCATGAACTAGCGAAAATGGATCACGATATTGAAGATAGAGTATTACGTACAATAGCACTTAACCAGCCAAGAGCTTCAGACATGAGGATACTTGGCACAATTTTAAAAATTATTACGTATCAGAATAGGATTGGAAGGTATGGTAAAGATATAGCTTCGATCGCTATCGGTATGGATGAAAAAAAGCATTTAGCTAAGCTAGTAAAAATTCCAAAAATGTCAAAAAAAGTTTCTGAGATGTTGGAGGTAACTTTAGAAGCTTTCAAAACATCTAATTCAGAAAAATTACAAGGTATGGATGAAAAAGATAATGAAGTTGACGAACTTCGATGGAGTATTTTTAGAGACTGTTTGAAGCACATGTTTGATGATAGAAAAAATATTGAGAGAGGTGCAGACTACATGCTAGTTGCTCGTTACTTAGAGAGGTGTGGAGATCATGTTTGCAAAATGTCTGAAAAAATTCACTACATGGACACAGGAAATCGTATAGAAATAAAGTAAGTATTACGTTTATAGCATAAAATACTTAAAATAAATATACTATATTCTCTTATTTATAATATTGACATAAAATATATCTAAATTTGCTAAGACAATATAATATGAAGCAAATATATGTATTGATGCTTGTTGTAATGATGACTAGTGTAGCCTTTACAGGCTGCGTCAGTGACGACGACGATGATTCAACCACTGACACAATCATCGAAGTAAGCCATGAAAATTACTCATGGACTGAATTAACCAACTTCCAGTCTGCACCAGAAGGTTGTGACATGGGAGAAGATGAATGTGAGGGATATGCAGAAATTTCAGCATATGATCCATCCTCCAAAAATATTTTTGTTGTCAATGCTGTAGATTCTTCTATAGATATTGTTAACTTAGAAGAATTAATTGCAGGCACTCATGAAATTACAAGAGTTACATTCGATGGGGAGCCCAACAGTGTAGCCTTTTGTGGTGGAACTGCAGCTGTTGCAGTGGCTAACAATGATAAACAAGCTAATGGAGCAATTCATTTTTTGGATTCTGATGGTACAAAACTAAGTTTTGTAGCTGCAGGAGCTTTACCAGACATGGTCACATTCACAAGTGATTGTGGATATGCGCTTTCTGCCAATGAAGGAGAACCAGATGATGATTACATAGTTGATCCAGAAGGTTCCGTAACTATAGTTGCAGCACCGTCTTCAGGCAATTGGGCAGATGCTACTTCAAGTGATGTAACAACTGCTAACTTCAATGCCTATGATGATCAGAAAGCAACATTAATTGCGGATGGTGTTAGAATTTTTGGCCCTTCATGTGATGCCGATGGATGTACAGATGGCGGAGCTTCAGTTTCACAAGATTTAGAGCCAGAATACATTGGAATAAGTGGAGACGATAAGACCGCCTTCGTAGTATTACAAGAGGCTAATGCTCTAGCAATGGTAGACATAGCTACAGCAGAAGTCACGAATCTTGTTGCCCTAGGCGCTAAGGACATGTCACTTCACATGTTTGATATGAGCGATAGAAATCCTAGAGATGGTGGCTACAATGCATCAAGCTGGCCAGTTATGAGTTTTTACATGCCTGATGCAATGGCTTGTTATTCAGTCAGCGGAAATGATTACTGTGTTACAGCTAACGAAGGAGATTCACGAGATTATGACGGATACTCTGAAGAGGTACGTGGTGATGATTTAGACCTAGATAATGCAACTTTCCCTAACGAAGAACAGCTTCTTCAATCAGATCACCTTGGCAGACTTAAGGTAACCACAGCTAATGGAGATACAGATGGCGATGGAGATTATGATATAATTTATGGATATGGAGGCCGTTCTTTCTCAATATGGGACAGTACCGGGAAACAAGTTTATGACAGCGGTAACGAAATAGAAGTTAACGTTGTAGCTAAAAATGGGACTTGGATGAATAGTTACACTGGATCAAGAAGTGATGATAAGGGACCAGAACCTGAAGGAGTAGATGTAGGTGTTATTGATGGAAAAATATATGCATTCATTGGCCTTGAAAGATCTGGTGGAGTAATGGTTTACGATATTACAGATGTAAACGCCCCAGTATTCTTTGAATATATGTATTTCCCAGAACATGTTAGCCCAGAAGGAATAACATTCATTTCTGCGTCTGACAGTCCGACAGATTATGCCCTTCTTGTTGTTAACAACGAAGTTTCAGGTACAACTTATGTAGCTGAATTCAGCAACAAATCTACAACATAAATTGGGATATATATCCTATTTAGAGTAAATTCGAACAATTTATCTATTTGTTCAATTATCTAAAATATATGGGAACAGATAAGGCAGGTAATTTCAAAGAAAATTGGGGTTCTTCATTAAGGACTTTCCTAATTAAAAAGAAATTGCCTTTGCCCTCATCTAGTCAAATATGGGAGGTATGTGATTAATGGATGAATGCCCTGAGTGTAGAATAAAGTACAAGGTGTCATTTAACGGAATGATCTACTGTTCAAGCTGTTTTAGTCTTTCACCAAATCCAGGCAATAGATAAATAGAATAAATATATGACAATTGCTCATGTATATTAATTAGAAAAGATATATTTAACTATGCAATATGTTTACTTGTGAAGCAAATTAATAATTTTAATCGAAATTCTTGCGTGTATGGGAAATACAAAGGAAATGAAAACGAATATTTTAGTAATGTTTCACACACACCAAAAATTGCGTCAAAGGCCTCCCAGGAGGTCCGACGCCTTAATGGCAGGATTTTAGATTTTGAGTATCAGCATTCGAGTTTAGAAGTAATAGACAGTGAGTTTGCTTCTTTGTTGAAAGAGCAATACTATTCAGCATCACCAAGTAACAAAGACTTTAGCAGATACACCCTTTATGATCCTTTTTATAATAAAAAAGAGTTCAAACGTAACTATTGGTCTTTAGTATCTAGATTAATTAAGCCTTAATTTTAGCAATAATAAATATAATAAATAGCAAAATAATATATCTAGTAGTTCTAAATCTGCGTTAGTGTAGTCCCTCTCGATGAGGCGTCGCACTAATTTTATAATTTCTATATCATATATATTTTAATTACAAATAATTTATATTTTTTGAGCATATGTAGAATTTGGTGGGATGATTCTACAACAGTGGGCTCGTCGCCAGGTAAAGATAAAATGTTGGATGAAGGAAAGAATTGGTCGCCTGAACCGAGCTGCATAAAGAAAGGAACAAGTTGGGTTAATTTCAATGAGGCAAAAAAAAAGAAAAAAGTGAAAAAAATGAAAAAAATAGTAAAGATTAAGAAAATTAGATTAGTGGAAAATAGAGATATATGTTAGATCAAATATCAGCAGAGTGGATTTTGATTTTGGCTATAGTAGACGGTCCAATTTTGGGTCTTTTGTACATGTTTTGGAAGAAGTTCAGATAATAGTGAGCAATGATGGGTGGAGTTAAAATAATAGAGAGCAATGACTTCAGGTGTAAAGCTTGTGGTAACTTGATGGCAATAAATGCTTATGAAAAACACGGTGGTTTTTGCAATGAGTGCAGAAATGAGTAGCCAAAAAAGAGGTTTTTGAAATGCTAGAAACTATTTTAATAATATTTGTTTCATTTTTAATTGGATTGATTTCAGGTTATTGGACTTGTTATAATCACTTTGAGTTATCTGAATTCACAACTAACAAACATTAAATGCACCCATAAATATATATTTTATTTATTTTATATAGATATAATAGAGAATCCTTTAGAACATTCAGTTTAGCATAATGTTATGAAAGAAACGAAATTTAGCGGGGCGTTTGCCTGGCTAGCAGTCATCATGATGGTAGGCGTAGCCTTTACAGGGTGCGTTGATTCCGACGATGACGACGACAACGCAGCACCAGTAATAGATGCTACAGATTATGACGGCGATGGTGTGAAGAACGAAGATGATCCGTGCCCTATTGATGCGGAAGATAAGTGTGACAAAGCTACAGAAGTAAAAGGATGTATTTACTCTTCAGCAGATAATTACAATCCAGATGCAAATGTAGATGATGGTTCCTGTGTCTACAGTAATGAACAAACCATTGAGATTGCAGGAAGTTCAACTGTTTTCCCAGTAGCTTCAGCTTGGGCACAAGAATTTATGTCTAACAACCCTAACTACAAAATTAATGTAGCTGGAGGCGGAAGTGGAGCAGGCGCTTCAAGAATTTGTAGTACTGACACAGACCATGTAGACATTGGAGATATGAGTCGCGGATGGAAGTCATCGGAAGCAGAATTTGCCGATAATGGCTACATTTACGAATGCTTAGACTCTGAAGTTATCGCAACACAGCTTCAAGTTGCAATAGACGGACTATCAGTAGTTGTCAAGAGGGGAGGCGGTGCAGATCAATGTATCGCAGACATGGGCGGTTTATCTGTAGCTCAGCTACGTTGGATTTACTCTGACTGGTCTGAAGCAGATTTAGCAAACCACGCAGAAGGTGGTTTGGACATGTCTTCAGTAACTCCAAGTAATGATAACGATGGAGTAAGAGAGTGGAGTGACCTTTCAGATAGCCCAAATTGTGCAGATTCAGCAGTTAAACTTTGGGGAGCAGATTCAGATTCAGGAACTTACGAATATTTCGGAGAGACTGTATTATGTAAGAACTGCTTCGTAGGTGAATCTGGTTATCCTGCAGAAGGATTTGATGACAGCCGAGATGGCGGTTACCAAAATTCAGCAGACGACAATGTAATTGTTACCGGAGTTAGCGGTGATGATAATGCAGTTGGATACTTTGGATATGCATACTATGAAGAAAACGCAGATGTATTGAATGTAGTTTCAATCAGTCCTGACGAAGTTGGCGGCGGAAATGAAGACCACGTTCAACCAAACGCAGGAACAGTAGGTAGTGGAGAATATTCACCTCTTGCAAGGCCTATTTTCATGAACGTAGATAAGGCCGCATGGGAGAAAGTTACTCCCTTCTTATCTTTTGGTTTCAGTAAAGCAGGTATGGACTTAGTGGCAAGTGTTGGATATGTAGCCTTACCACCTGAAATTCTAGGAGATATGCTTGGAAGAATAGCAGATAAAGGTGAAGGAAAATGGACAGGTATTGAATTGTACAAAGATACAGATGGCGATGGAATTTACGACAAAGATGATCTTTGTGTAAATGATGCTACAAACACATGTCCGAACGCTCAACTCGGTTCTAAAACTATTGAGATTGCAGGAAGTTCAACAGTTTATCCTGTTGCAACTGCATGGGCTCAAAAATTCATGGAAGCTAATACACAGTACACAATTAATGTAGCTGGAGGCGGAAGTGGAGCAGGAGCTTCAAGAATTTGTAGTACCGATGCAGACCATGTAGACATTGGAGACATGAGTCGTGGATGGAAATCCTCGGAAGCTACAGTTGCTGAGGATGGATACACATACGAGTGTTTAGATTCAGAAGTATCTGCAACACAGCTACAAGTGGCAATTGATGGACTATCTGTAGTTGTTAAGAGAGGCGGAGATGCAGATAAGTGTGCAATAGCTATGGGCGGTTTATCTGTAGCTCAGCTACGATGGATTTACTCTGACTGGTCTGAATCAGATTTAGCAAACCACGCAGAAGGTGGTTTGGACATGTCTTCAGTAACTCCAAGTAATGATAACGATGGAGTAAGAGAGTGGAGTGACCTTTCCGATAGCCCAGATTGTGCAGATTCAGCGATCAAGCTCTGGGGAGCAGATTCAGATTCAGGAACTTACGAATATTTCGGAGAGACTGTATTATGTAAGAACTGCTTCGCAGGTAAATCTGGTTATCCTGCAGAAGGATTTGATGACAGCCGAGATGGAGGTTACCAAAATTCAGCAGATGACAATGTAATTGTTAATGGAGTATATGGTGATGATAATGCAATAGGATATTTCGGATACGCATACTATGAAGAGAACGCAGACAAATTGAATGTCGTTTCAATCAGTCCCGATGAAGTTGGTGGCGGAAATGGCGATCACGTTACACCAAGTGCGGGAACTGTAGGTAGTGGAGAATATTCACCTCTTGCAAGACCTATCTTCATGAATGTTGATAATACACAATGGGGCTTAGTTTCTTCATTCTTGCAATTTGGATTCAGTGCAGAAGGTGCTGAATTAGTCGCAGAAGTAGGATATGTTCCAATTCCAGGATATCTAGTTGCAGAAATGTCAAGAAGAATAGCAGAAGCCGGAACTCACGAAGGTAAAATTACACCGGACTGTTCAGGAGCTAACTTTGACATAGCAGGAAGTTCAACTGTATTCCCAGTAGCTTCAGCTTGGGCACAAGAATACATGGAGAGATGTTCAGGTAAAGATATTACAATCGCTGGAGGCGGAAGTGGAGCAGGAGCTTCACGAATGTGTAGTACAGATTCTGATCACGTACAGATTGGAGACATGAGCCGCGGTTGGAAGTCATCAGAAGCGGCAGTGTCTGAAGATGGTTACACCTATGATTGTTTAGATTCAGAAGTATCTGCAACACAGTTACAAGTCGCAATTGACGGACTATCAGTAGTTGTCAAGAGAGGCGGAGATGCAGACAAATGTATCGCAGCAATGGGTGGTTTATCTGTAGCTCAGCTACGTTGGATTTACTCCGACTGGTCTGAATCAGATCTAGAAAACCACGCAGAAGGTGGTTTGGACATGTCTTCAGTAACTCCAAGCAATGATAACGACGGAGTAAGAGAATGGAGCGATTTATCTGACAATTCAGACTGTGCAGATTCAGCAATCAAGCTCTGGGGAGCAGATTCAGATTCAGGAACTTACGAATATTTCGGAGAGACAGTTTTCTGTAAGAACTGTTTCGCAGGTAAATCTGGATATGACTCAGAAGG
>JAYYHK010000079.1:0-16860 GCA_036148495.1 Thermoplasmatota archaeon
TAGGAAATCAGAGAGAATCTGAATAACGTTTCGAAACTTCGGCCCAATTAACTACATTAAAGAAAGCAGAAATGTAATCGGCTCTCAAGTTTTGATAATTTAGGTAATATGCATGTTCCCACACATCTATACCTAGGATAGGAGTCATTCCACATCCCCCATACTCAGATCCCATAAGCGGGTTATCTTGGTTTGCAGTTGAACATATTTCTAGTTTGCCTTTGTTCGAGCATAACCATGCCCATCCTGACCCAAATCTAGTCATTCCGGCATTTTGGAATTTAGCTTTGAAATCATCAAGAGAACCAAATGCATCTAGTAACGCTGAGTTTAGTTCAGGACTCATTTCGCCATTTACAGGCCCCATAACTTCCCAAAATAAGGAGTGGTTATAGTGCCCACCTCCGTGGTTTCTCACGGCTCCGCGCTGAGGTTCAGGAACAGAGTCTAAGTCAGTTATTAATTCTTCAATGGTTTTTCCTTCGATTCCAGCAGCTTCAACAGCTCCGTTTAGCATATTTACATATGCTGCATGGTGTTTGTCGTGATGTATTCGCATAGTTTCTTCATCTATGTACGGTTCTAATGCGCTGTAGTCGTAGGGTAAATCTGGTACTTCAAATGACATAGCATAATATGTTAGTGATATTATATTAAATTCACTATGGTATACTACTCGATATCTTCTTTCATTATTAGTCTAGTTGGATAAGCTAAGTTCACACCCTGCTCTTCGAATTGTTTTAAAATTTCTTTAACATAATATGATTTTGTGGATCTCATCAATGGTGCATTTGGAACATAGTAACGGATTTCCATTATTACTTCTTGGTCCCCAAAATCTCTGAGAACAATTTGCGGAGGTTTTGGTTTTTCTTGGCAAATGTTTTCATTATTTTTTGCAATGTCAGTTACTATTTTTTCACCTTTAGTTACGTTTTCCCATGTCGGAACTAGTCCTAGCCGAATTCTTACACGGAGATTTTTGTCAGATTTATGATTAAAATTTGCAATAACGTCCCGAGTGAAAAGCTTGTTTGGCACTGACATTAACACACCATCAGTTGAACGAACACGAGTAGTTCTTAGCCCAACTTCAGTAACGTCACCCCAGCTTGAATACAGGCTTCCAATTTTTTTAGGAAGTAAAATTCGGTCTCCTTCTCTAAATGGTCTATCAACCATTAGGAATAGACCTGCAATAATATTTTCGATTGTATCTTGAGCAGCAAACGCCATCGCCAGCCCAACGATACCTAATGCAGCAATAATTCCTGTAACATTAATTCCTAGAGCATTAGCAGCAACTAAAAATACGTATAACCATAATGCTGTACTTATTATTCTATAAAGGAAATTTTCAACGCCTGAATCTACATAATCATATTTGCTCATCAGTCTTCTTACAACTCTTAGGACATAGCTAACAAGAGGTCCACCTATGATTATAGTGAGCAGAGCAGTAACAGGTCCAAATTCTATTATCTCCGTACCACACGCAATTGTAGGCTCTAGGTCATTTGGGAAATTTTCCAAACATGTCATAATTTAACCTCGGTATAGGAGTATAAAATGACTTTGCTAAGCTCGTCTTTAAATTATGCGCTCCGATAATGCAGCATGGATATTTCTAAATACAGGAAAGATTTTCCATTATTAAATAAGGAAGATTCACTAATTTATCTTGATAGTGCCTGTATGACTCTTAGGCCTCAGGAAGTAATAGATTCCATTACTGAATACTATACAGATTATCCTGCATGCGGAGGGCGTTCGCTTCATAAACTTAGTTGGCAAGTAACTGAGAAATTTGAAATGGCTCGTGATAGTCTTCGTAAATTTGTCGGAGCCGAACAATCGTCGGAGATAGTTTTTACTAAAAATGCTACTGAGGGAATGAATATTGTAGCAAATGGTCTAAGATTTAAGCAGGGAGACCATGTTTTGACGTCTGACAAAGAGCATAATGCAAATGTTGTCCCATGGCACCATTTGTCAAAGTATAACGGAATTAGTTATGACGTTTTACCTCCTAAAGATAATTATTATTTTGACACAGAAGCTCTTAAAGAATCATTAACCTCGAAAACTAAATTATTCAGTTTTGTTCATACTTCAAATTTAGATGGCCACACTAATCCTGCAAAGGAGATTATTGAGATTTGTCACGATAAAGATGTTAAAGTTTTGATGGATATTGCACAATCTGCACCTCACAAAGAAATAAACGTAGTTGACTTAGATGTAGATTTTGCCGCTGCTAGTGCACATAAATTTTGCGGACCGAGTGGAATGGGAATACTATATGGTAAGTTTGATGAATTAGCTAATCTTATCCCTACATATGTTGGAGGCTCAACTGTTATCAATTCAACCTACGAGGATTACAAATTGTTGCCACCTCCCTCTTGTTTTGAGGCAGGACTCCAAGATTATGCAGGAGCTATAGGTTCTGGGACCGCTGCAGAATACATAATGAAAATAGGCAGAGATAATATTCAAAAGCATGAAAATAAGCTTAATCGAATTATGTCTGACAAATTAAAAGATTTTGATGTGATAGACATTTTAGGTCCATCTGATGTATCCCAAAGAGGAGGCGTCTTTTCTTTTAACATGAAAGGTTGGGATCCTACCGAAATAGCAATGCACCTCGATGAAGAATATAACATTGCAATCAGAAGCGGTATGCATTGTGTTCATTCTTGGTTTAATTCCAGGGGTATCGATGGTACTGCCAGAGCAAGCTCATACCTTTACAATAACGAATCTGATGTCCTTTCGTTTACTTCAGCAATTGAAGAAATGCTAACAAAAAATGGTTGATTATCCTCTTGCATCTTCAGAAGAGGCCTTGAATCAAAGTGTGGATAGATATTCAAAGCGCAATTTTCCAGTTTACAGATTTGTACCAGGACTTCATCCACATCCAGTCAACAGTCCAGATGGTCATAGTTACGGTTTAGAAGATGAAGATGCAGAAAAATGGAATTCCGATGACTGGAAGTACAATGAAGACTATCTTTATGGTATTGATCTGTATAATTACCACTTTTATTGGGAAGCTCATGAAGCTTGGGAAGGGTTGTGGCTAGCTGCAGCAAGAAGAAGCAGTGAGCATATTTTTATCCAAGGATTAATTAAAACTGGTGCTGCACTCTTGAAAGTTAGAATGGCTAGTCTTGAAATTCAAGATTTAATTGGAGCTAGAACCCTTTCAAAATCAGGAATGGATCTATTATCTCGTGTTGGTGTTTCAAAATTTATGGGTTTAGACATTGTTTCTTATCTAGAATCTTATTTTGAATTCATTAATCCAATATTTGATAATAAAATTCCAGAAATCAATCAAAAAACTCCTAGGATAATTTTAGATTTCTAACTTTCATTTACCATTGGCCGGCTAGATCCACATTCAGGACATAATTGACTATCGTCTTTGTATTTGTGATTGCAAGCTGGACATTGACTTGCTAAAACCTTTTTCCCTTTTATCATGGATTTATTTTTTTCAGCCGTAACAAGAGTAACTTCACCATTATCGTTATGAGCAATTTCGTACCTTCCTGACCCTCCCATTTTCATTAAAACTTCAGGGGGGAAAGAAACCGTACCAAGTTCGTCAACAATCAATTCTCTTGTTCCTTCTAAGTCATCTACATCTAGATTAGTTCCGTGTTCTGCCACAAATCGTCCGTCACGCAATTCTAAACTGCGGTCACAGAAAGCAGCAACTTCGTCACTATGTGTTACGATGAGGAAAGCAACACCTTTTTCTGCATGTAATTTTCCAAATAGTTCTAAAACTTCACGACTAGTTATCGGGTCTAGAGCACCAGTGGGCTCATCAGCCAGAATTAACTTTGGATTAGTTACTAAGGCTCTTGCTATGGCAACTCTTTGTTGTTCTCCTCCAGAAAGTGTTGCAGGCATGCTATTAACACGTTCCTCAAGACCAAGTTCCACTAAAATATCCATCGCCTTTCTTTTGGCCTCAGAAGGCCTTATATCTTTATGACGTAGAGCTTGAGCGACATTATCGATTGCACTAAGGTCTGGGAGTAGATTTCCCTCTTGAAAAATAAAAGAAACTGTTTCTTGTCGCATTTTAACTAGCTCAAGTCCTGTTCTCCTAGTGGTTGACTTTCCGTTTAGAATTACTCCGCCTGCTGAAGGCTTCATTAAAACTCCTAGACATTTTAATAGAGTTGATTTTCCAGAGCCAGATGGACCAACGATAGCAACAGCTTCTCCTTTCTTAACTGATACGTTTAGTCCTCTTAAAGCAACAACATTTCCATCTTCAGCAGTAGATGAATATACATGATAAAGCGCTATTGCTTGGAGAATTGCGTCTTTATCAATTTTGTCATCCATCATTTTCTCTGTAAATTTCAGTGTTTGAATTTCATCATCAGTATTATTTTCTTCCTTTCCTTGCCCTGTAGTATGCTCAAATAATTCCTCAGACATATTATTCCCCCTTTAGCACCACTGCTAGATCTGCTCGTAATGCTCTCCTGGTCGTGAGTACCAATGCTATTACAACAACAGTCATGACGCCCAAAGTAACTTGAGTAATAACCCACCAAGGCCACTGTAATATTCTGCTAATTACAGCCTCCTCACCAGTTCCAGAAAATAGTTGGAATAAGAATCCAAATATGTTAAAGAACCCATTAAACGCAAGAGACAAACCCATACCTAAAATAATTCCTAGTACCATTGAAAAGAATACTATCGACAATATTTCAAATAATACAAGTCTAATAATCTGACCTGGACTTGCTCCAATAGCCTGCAAAATTGCCAATTCTTTCTTTTTCTGGTTTAGTACTAACGATAAGAAAACAAAAGCAGAAGCTATAGCTGCAGCACTTGCTACGAGATACTGTAGCGTAAATAGTCCTTGAGTCCCAAATATAATGCCTCCATTTCTTTCAACATTTTCATGAGTTGTCTCCCAGTCATCTGCACCTTCAAATTTTGAATCTGCAGCTATTAGTAGGGCTAAAACTTGCAGTTCATCGTTATTCAGTCCATCTACATCAACAATCCATGTCGTTGCAGTTAGATTATCTACTACTTGGTCCCCAACTAAACTTCGGTATCCTTGCTCATTGATTATTAAATAGTTGTTCATTTCATTAGTAGCAACTCCAGGTATGAATTCGTGGATTCCTATGTACCTCATCGGTGTTTGATATGAGGTAATTTGAACTTCAAAAGATGCAGGGAAGTAAACTGGAAATAAGAGAGGTGTTGGACTTTCACTAAATCCAGTTTCACAATTGTTACTTTCATTTTGAATACTTCCATCAGGGCATGTTGCACCTTCAAAATTAGGAGAAGTTAGGTTAACGCTGTAAAAGGAAAAAGCTCCTGAAAGGTTTGCATCTGCAAAGTCAAGATTTGCGACGTCATCTGACGTTACGACAAAAATAGTGTTCGTTAAACTAGCACCCGTGAAATTAGCTCCCCTTAGGTTTACGTTATAAAATAAGGATTCATCCAATTTTGAATTGGAAAAATTTACACTTGATAGATTAGTGTTAGAGAAATCAGTTCTAGAAAAATTCCTATCACTTAAATCCTGGTTTGACAAATCTATGTTTGACCAATCTCTGTCCATTAGGTTTGTATAATATTCAAAGGCTTCGTTAGGAGTCATTGTAGAGTTTGGATCGATGTTAGTGAGTATAATTTCTGTTTTTTCCCAAGTGAAATTCAATAATTCAGATTCTTTATCACTTTCTTTGTACAATCTATCAGCAGAATCTCCAAATCTACCCGACCCTTCTAAGTCAAGAGAAAAGGCCATGTCAGGTCCTGCTGAAAAACCTCCCCCTTCGTATGCATTTATTGCATCAGAGATATCTTTTCCTGGGATTGCTTGAGGGAACCACTTAAGTATATTTTTACTCCCATTCATTAAAACATAAGCGTTTGCATCAGTACCATCCTCAGATTCTAGAGAAATCATAGGTACTGTTAAAGCATTAACAGTAATATCTTTAGAACTAATGTTTAGAACAGCTTCTTCAATTTCCGTAGAAGTCATCGGTTCAGTAGAATAAATTTTAATGTCACTGCCTATTTGTAAGTCAGCTGTTCGCTCGTCGACCAGAGAACCTGTATATCCCTGCACAGCTGCTAGAGTAACGATAGATAATGTCAAAAGCATGATTAGGGACAATCTTGTTGTGGATTCACCAGAACCTGTGTTCTGAAGACCCCGTTTTACATCAGATAGTAAGGGTGTTCTTTTGAAGAAAAAAAGCATAATTTTAGGGCCATATGCTCCTAGTCTCGAGAGTAGTAGAGCACCTCCAATCCAAAGCATGAAAGGTCCAAAAATATTAATTAAGCCTCCTAAAAACCAATTACTAATTATCCCAGTTCCACCCGTTGTCAGCTCTTGATATGTGTCTATTGCTCCTAGTGTACCGATGAAAAGCATGATAACGTGAAGCCATGTTCTTGGTTTTCCAGATTGAGCGGTTTTTTTCACTCCCTCATCAATTTCCATTTCTAAGAATTTCTGTGTTCGTGATCTTCCGAATATTAGAGCTAATCCCAGTGTAGCCAGAATAGTGAAAAAAGTTGCACCTAAGCTCAGAACTGGATTTATATCAATGTCCAGCTTTTCAAATTGCATGAATCCTACGCTTGAAAGTATTACAGGGACTGCAAAAAATGCTAAAATATACCCTCCCACCCACGCTGCAGAAGAGATTATAAACAGCTCAAAAAGTACCATACCTTTCAATTTGTCAGCCGTTGCTCCAATTGACCTGTGAATGCTGATTTCTCTTCTTCTCTGCTCAAGGGAGAGCTCTAATCCATAAATCAGTAAATACAATGATAAAATTACTACAGGAATCATCAAGATGTAATCAAATACTTGCACGAAACCGAGAACAAATTCGAGCCACAAAATAGTACCACTTATTATATCAACGTAAAATATTTTTACGTTGCCATTATCATATGTCTGCTTCTGCATGTCATTTGATATTGCGTCAAGCCAGGTTTCAGCAGCTGAAATTGATGCAGTAGGTAGTAAACTCCTATCAACGGTTATCCCTAGATATACGTGATCTTTGTCAATTAAAGTTATCCGTTGTTCCTCGCTTAATAACGTCCATGTTGAGTAAATTGGATTAGCAGCTAGGACTGGGTTTCCTTGAGGCCATGGTTCATAAATTCCCAATATTGTAACGTTTTCTAAAGACATTTTAACCTGACAGTACATAAGTCTGTATTCTTCACCTTCTATTATTTCTCCTGGACAATCTTCATCCTCCATCGCTCCAGGAAGGCTTCTTTCGTAAGTATATGTGAAAGTTAATTTATCGAGGTTATCGCCTACTTCAGCTCCTGTAGCTGAGGCAATGTCCAATGGAATGTATATGCCTCTTTCATTATCGACTTTCTCGTGAGTTTTCCATTCTCCCATTTCATATATTATGTTTTCAGAAAGTCGTTCTGCCAGTACACCGTCAAATGCTTCAGGACCTAAGAAAGAAATTGCCCTAACGTTTACAACTGGAGGTCCTGTTGTGTATTCGTAATTCCATAAATCTTCAGTGTCCCATTTTTTGTCCTGATCTGAAGATTCTATACTTTCCATGAACAATGGTGATGCATAGAATGCGGCATCATTACCCCAACTAATCTCACTATGCAACCCACTTTTACCCAAAACCAGAGTGCAATCATTAAATTCTTTTCGTAAAACCACTTCATCACACATTTGCTGAAGTACAGCTGTATCGTTTGTCCAGCCAGAAGCTCCTTGTTCTGGAGCTGATTTAAACTCAATTTTTGAGTCAAAAACAGTTTGTTCTATGGATTCTTCAAGGAAAGCTTGTGAAAGTCCCACTCCATAAATTAGAACTAGAGTAATAACTAAGCTTGCAAGGAAGACTCCTGCAAACACAGCTAATCCCCTTTCCTTGTCTCTCCAAGATGTTAGAGTCGCTATTCTTAGGTTGTCAGGTAAATCTGTAATTCTTTTTTGTATTCCTGAAAATCTTTCTTTCCAAACTCCTATCGAAAAAAACCATGAAAGCCAAGAAATTTCTGAATTACTCATTCTTCCTCCTCATCGTCGGTTATACCCCAAGCTGATTTAATATCGCTTGCAGCAACCACTCCATCTTTCATTAGTAACATCCTGTCCGCTTGACTTGCAAGATTAGGATCATGCGTAACCATCAGAACTGATATTGGATTATCACCTCGAGTCAAAATTTTGAATAATTTCATAATGTCACTACCACTTTCAGCATCCAAATTTCCAGTAGGTTCATCAGCTAGAAGTAGCGGTCTAGAACCTGCAATAGCTCTGGCGACAGCAACTCTCTGCCGCTGACCGCCTGAAAGTTGTTCAGCTCCAAAATCTATTCTATCGCCTAAACCGACTGTGGTTAGTGCTGATTTTGCTTTTGTTTCAGCTTCATCCTGCTCCATACCAGATATTTCTAGAGCCATTGCAACATTATCAATTGCACTTAAGTGTTCTACCAAGTGGAAATCCTGAAAAATCCATCCTACTCCGCTTCTTCTTACATTTACAACCTTGTTTGGAGGTTTAGTACCGTAGTTGAATTTTTTTGAATTTTCATTAGAGCTTACATCTTCAAGTTCTATTTCTCCGTCATCACCAGGCAAAAGCCCTCCAATGATGTTTAGTAAAGTTGACTTTCCACATCCCGAAGGACCCATTAACGCAACTAATTCTCCCCTTTTTATTTTTAGATTAATGCCTTTTAAAACTTCAATTCGAGTTTTGAACGCTTTCGATCCAAAACCTTTCTTTAAATTTTTAACTTCTAACAATTCCACAATTTTTCATAATACAGTTCTATAAAAAACATATTCATGCTTAATCTGGCTGCAATAATTTTATTGACTATTTTTAATTAATTTTTCAGTGTATTCACTAATTGCAAATTCCATAGTTATTTGGCCTAATAATATTCGGTTTGCAGTGTCTTTATCTATTGTAAAAAGACCTTTTGACAATCTACGAGACTCTTTTTGTATCCAAGCGATTTCACCACTTTTTGGCCTGTATCTTTTTGGTTCATTCAACTGAGGAGTTCTAGATGCGATTCTTATTGCAGCTTCAATGTGACTTCCACTGCCACTTCTTCTCTCATCTATAAATTGTAGTTTGTCTCTATAATTTTCAAGTGAATTAACAATTAAATTTCTAACAGGCGGACTTCCTAATCCAATTTTAATATATTTGATTCCAATTTCATCATTAATTGATACAATCAAATTAGTCATAGAATTAATATTGTCAAATTCTCTCTGGAATAATAAGTGATTGTTGGCCGCTGCGACGAGTCCGCATATTCCTCCTGGATCTATTCCTACAATTAGTTGATTTTTTTGATAATATGCGCATCTTATTTTTAGTTCAAGAATTTCCAAGTTTCCAGGGATAACGTGTGGAGTTAAGCATTTTTCAATTGCCTCATCAGAAACAATAACATCAATTTCGTGGTCTAGCTCAGGAATTTTTTTTAAGTGTACAAGGTTAAATTCTACATTTTTGAGTTCCCTTGTAATATGATTTAACGTTGAAAAATTTTTAGTTAAAATTCCAATTCTCATGGTTTTGTCCATTCTAGGCTAATCCAATATTCTTCATATTTGAGTACAATTGTTTTGTTAACTCCATGACCAACTCTAATCATTCGAGCAACATCTAACCAATTATGATTCTTTTCTGTTATATGAATTAGCCAAGGTGCATGCTCAGATTCGTAATTGTAAACTCTGTAATGTGTTCCAAACTTGAGACCCGAGTGAATTTGATATCCGAGGTCAACCAGTTCTTGCATATTAGGGTCTTCATTAATATTTTGAACATTGTCTTTGAGTTTAGTTTTTGTCCACTCAATAATATTAGCTATGTAGTAAACTACGTCACCTTCGTTATCCACAATGCCCACTTGTGTTCTTCTTGGTAGTTTTAATTCTAGTTCATCTATGATTGAAGTAAAATTAATCTTATCTTGAAAATTAAAAGAGTACACTATAGCTGATGCGGACTCTTTTGTAGAGGTATTTCTGTCGTATAATCTTAACCCCTTTTTGCATGATTTAACTACAAGACCTCGTTCCTTTAGGTCCTTGAATGTACAGTAACGAAGTTTTTCTTTTTGAAAATCATTTATTTCATCCTGCGATAGTATAATGTCTTTTCTGTCATTAGAGTATAGTGCTTCGTAGCTAGTTAACAGTAGGTCCCCGCCACTTTGTGGAGTTCCTGTGTTTCCTTTGTTGTAAATTTGGGCAGCTATTCTCTTGTCTGTTACTAATATGTTATTGTTCTTTCTTTCGTAAGTCAGACCTTCACCTCAGTAACAAGTTTAACTTTGCCAGCATCACTTAACATTCTGGCGTTATATTTTGGAATTGATTCGATATCTCCGTTTTTTAGAGTATAATTTTTAGCATCCATTCCTGTAAATGTAGGAAGATCTTCCAGAACTTTTACATTTAAGTATTCTGACTCGTCAGATTCTTTTACTTTCTTGGGATATTTTTCTTCTTTAATTACGACTTTATCTTCAACTTTATCGTTTTTTTTAATTTTAGTATCGATTTTTTTGACTACTTTTTCTTCTGGCATCAATTTGAAATCTGTACTTAGAAGGGTATTTTCTCTATGTTTTTCAATTACTGAGCATATGGATTCAAGGTACTCGGTCTCGCTTGGATGAACATTATCTGAGTTTGGGTTTTGTCCATTGACTTTTTCTCTTGCCAAATCAGTTAATTTTCTTTCTCTTAACTTATGTAATTCTAATTTCAAATCCATAAGTTTTCTCATGTCTGAATTACTTTTTTCCAGTCTTTTTACATTCCCTTCTGATTGTTCAATAACTTCTCTTATTTGATTCTCTAATTTTACTATTTGGTCGTAGAAAGTAGTAGATATCTTCGTTAATCTTCCTTCCCTTCTTTCTTTTAGAGTTTGAACTCTCAAGTCTCGGAGAGTGAACAATTCAGCAACCATTATTTTGCCATCTGGATGCCTAATAAGAATGTTTGCCACTAAAAGTCTTTTATCTACACAGTTAGATGTGATACATGAAGAAGTGTCCAGTCTGTGCCGTAGAGGTAGAAGACACAGCTCCTTTCTGTAATATATGTGGAGTAAATTTAGCTGGCGCAAAAGACGTGGGTCCTTCAAATGTTGAAACACCAGTCTCTAAGAATGATGACAGTCCTGGAGCTTCACCGGTTTCTCAATCAACACAATTGACGAGTGGTCGAAAGAAACCTAGTTTTTACTTACCAGCTTTACAATTTTTACTTGCAGTAGCACTGCTTGGTCTTGTTCTTTACTATACAACTGCAGATGTACCTAATCCTGAGTCTTCCGTAGGCGAAGGAGTGACTTATGAAGATTTAAGGAACTATACTAGCTACAACGAGCCTTTAACTTGTCCCGGTTGGGGAGAAACCTCCTCTAAAGGTAATGATAATGGTTGTCCAGTAGTGCTCAATTCAGACTGGGATACAAGTACTTTTAACGTGAAGACGCAAGAGTACCAAACTATCCTAGGACTTACTATTCTAATGGGTCTTTGCATTTTGGTTCAAGCTAGAAGGATTAGTGACAGTAACATCATGGCTCCTTTGCTTTTGATGTTAATGATTTTAGGTATTGTTTACCTTTTCATGGGCAGAGATCAAACTCCATTAGAAGCAGTTGAGACAACATTAGGTGCGACAGCAGGTCTTGTTATTATCGTTGTTTCTTACATTGTATTTCTTTATGCGGTAACAGGTAAGGATATCAGCGAAGCCCCTCTAACCACGATTTACTCCTTTATTGGTGCAGGATCTTTAGTTTTCGCCGCCTTGCACCATAACTGGGTAAGAGGTCCTTGGTTGTCTTGTGATACTTCGCTAAAGTCTTTTGATTCATCTCTTGAACAAGCTTGCACTGAAGTAGGAGGCCAAGTTCAATACGCCTACATTGATTTGCAGCCTATTGAAATGTTGATTTTGTTAGCCGGTATTCTATTTCTTTTACTTGGAATCGCAGGCTATATTCTCCAGACAGTTCGACTTAAAGACATGGAGGAAGCAAAATATTTTTTCATGATATTAATGGGATTATCTTTACAGTTTATAGTTGTTGTTTGGAATTTGGTAAGAAATAGTGCAAATTTCTATTTCGAACAAGGTGACATAATTCTTACATTATTATCTGTTTCAATATCGTTCCTAGGAATGTATCTTTTCTATCGTAAGCGTAAATCTGAAGAAAGTATGGAAGGTTTAGCTTATTTTGGATTATTTGTTTCCGGAATAGGTACTCTCTTTGCTACAATGATTGCACCAGCTCTTCTTTCTGGTACGGACGTTTCCTCTCCAGAATCTACCACTGAATGGATAATGTTTGGATTACCTTTGGCTGTTGCTCTAGGTGCTGTTTGGTATGGTATCAAATATGGTACAGAGAAATTCAGAGATAGAGTAGTCGAGATGCAATTGTCTAAACCTCCAGTTTCAGATCCATTCGATTCTGACTTTGTTCCAGAGGAAGAATTGTTTGATGATAATAAAGACAAAGAGCCTGAGCCCACAAAATCTGGAGATATCTCTTTGGAGGATGCTATGGATAGGCTACTTTCTGAATTTCCTGAAGCAACTATAGACATCAAACCTACTGAGGATGAGAATTATGGTGTTGATTTCTCAGATATTGAGAAGGAGCTAAAAGAAGAGTTAGCAGAAACTCCTAAAATTAGAAAAGCTATGAAGGTTAATTATGATGTTGATTACGAAGAGCTTTCAAAATATTATTCAACTACTAGAGACACAATTAACCAAACTGTTACTCATTTAAAATCCGGAAGAAATATTATGCTTTATGGAGATCCAGGTACAGGTAAAACAGCTTTAGCTAACTTGTTACTGAGCCAAATCTGTGGCGTTAAAGAAGCTAAGGATGGAAGTATGATACCTAATTATTCAATTGTAACAGCTAACGCAGAATGGTCTAATTTTGAAGTAATAGGTGGAATTTCACCTGATGACTCTGGGGGCTATTTCTTCAAAGATGGTTATGTTGCTGACGCAGCTAAGTCGTGCGAAAAGACAATGCAAGAAGAGGGTAAACCTCATTATTTAGTTATAGACGAATTTAACCGAGCTAACATTGATGAAGCATTCGGAAAGTTGTTTACAGTTTTCGAATATAGAGATAAGCAGCCATTACTAACTGCTAAAGAAACAGGTGCAGCACCATTCATGATGCCACCCGAGTTCAGAATTATTGGAACGATGAATACTCAAGATAAAAATACTTTGTTTAATGTTGGACATGCATTGATGAGGCGCTTTGCTTTTGTTGAAATAGGATTGCCTGATAGAGATGATGAATATAGGAGAATGCCTGTTTTCGTATTCAATAAATTAAATAAATTAGGAATAGCTCCAGATAGGCCTGAAGGTAGCGACAATGAAGATTGGTATGCTAAGGAAATGTTCGATTTTTACGATGACGATGGTACTATGTTCAAAGCTTTCAACAAATTTATGAACTTCTTAGAGGAGGAGGATTTACCACAGTCCCGTGATGACGAGATTGCTAGAGGAGTTAGGACATACAGGAAAATAGGTCCTGCAGTTATCATTGATTCAATGCTCACAGTCTTTAACTCCAGAGGACAATACGACTTAGATAGAGCCCTAGCTGACGTTATCAAATCTAACATAATGCCTGCTTTAGAAGGTCTTGAGAGAAATGAATTGAAATGTCTTATGCTAAAGGCCCAAGAAGTACTTGGAACAAATCATGACATTTCATTAACGTTAGAAAAGATGGTAGATTCACCAGGATTGAGCGTTTTCGGTTGATATGAGTTTACCAGATGCAACTATAGATCTAAATTTACCAGCGGACCATCCTGAGCATTTGCAAGAGGGTGAGAGTATTCTGCTCAATGTTAATGCTTTTAGACCTTTAGAAAATGTTCATATTAGATTAGGAACTGCCCGTATGGATAATCTTCCTAAAATTAGATCTAACACAACTCATTCACAAGCTTTTGAAGTTCCCGATTACATAGGCACAAATACAATAGGATTATTTGATAAAGATGGTAAATCAGTATCTAACAAATTAGAGATTGTTATAGCTCCAAAAATGTTAGATTATGAAAAGTTTAAAGACTTGAGAGATAACCATATTCCAGATTTAGTAAAAAATTCTGGTGCTGAGGAACCGCCTGAAGGAATGTATCCAGGGGCTACTTCGTCAATTGAAGAAGAGAAAATTTTGTTAAACATAGAGCAATTATTAGAGTTCTCTGGGAAGTTACTAAAAATAACTAATGACATTAGAAAAGGAGCATACACTTACAAAGTTGAAGTAGAAAGAAAGACAATGAAGTCTCAAATTAGAGGCGCCGTGCGTTGGCAAAAAACAGCTCTTGCACGCGCTCAAAAGGGTACTGAATATGCTACAGCCCATGTAACAGATATTCGAAAAAGAAAATGGAGTACGCCCACAAATATCCTTCTTGTCAAATTCCATATGGAAGTTTTCATTGAAGCAATATTTTTCAGAGATGAGATGGATCGCAAAGAAAGAGAAAAGAAAGCATGGGCTGCAATATATGGAAAGACCGTTGAACCTTTGTCAGACGATGCAAAACTTCAGTTAGATAAGTTAGATTTAGCTTGCAAAATGCATAAACAGGTTTTAGGTGACGGAAAGTTGGCAGAATTGATTCCTATTGCTAAGGATACTAGAAAGGAAGAAAGATTGATCAATAGAGAGGCAATTATTGAGGCCAAAACTTGGAGCCGTAATAGGTCTTACAGAGAACTTCCTGCACTATGGAGAGATTTTTTAGATGACTACAAATCTTATTACGAGGAAACAGTTTTAGTTCAGACACAAAAAATGACTGATATTTACGCACTATGGATTCTTTGTGAAATGGCATCAGGAATGAAACTTAGTGCTCATGCCAAGTCTTTACGTGAATTTAGGTCTAAAAACAAAGATATTGTTCTCAAGTATGATGCTCCAGGACAGGTCAGGCACGGTTGGAGTGATTCAATAATGGGTTCTCTTTTCGGAGAGTCTGATGAGAAGGCAAATCCGGCTCAGGGTTCAGGTAAGCCTGAAATATTTATGAACTATAGAGGTGTAAATTTCTATTTTGAAACTAAATATGACTTGGAGCAGGCACCACGTCAAGAAGATGTTTACAAAGTATTAGCATACATGAACAATTATGATGTTCCATGTGGAGGAATAATATACCCAGGACCTCAATTGAAAGTCTCAGTTGATATTAGAAATAAGCAAGTAATTGCCTGGATACCATTTACTTGGACTGAAAAGGCGTTTGAAGTCGCACCTAATTATTTCGCATTTATTTCTGATAGAATGGCCGCAATTCATTCTAAAATTGGGGAAGAAGATTTAGATAAATTTGTTGAGGAGGTTGAAAGGACAGCTTTCGAATTTTATGAGGCAATTGCAGTACGAGGTGCAGTTGCGCCTGAGATGCCAGAATTTTTGTACAATGAAGAAGTTGAAATAAATCTTGAAGATGTAATGGAGATGGAGGAGGAAGAAGAGGAAATGGATTTAGAGGCTATAGCCGAGGAAGGTTCTCAGGTAAAGAAGGATAAGCTTTTGGAAGACATTGAAGAAGGCAATCTTGAGCAGGTCACAGAAGATGCTAGTGGATATTCTATATCGAAAGATATTGCTGAAGATAAGGACATAGAAGAAGAATCAGATGTTGGTGGAGAGATTGAAGAGTTCCCTGAAAAGGTTTTTGACACTGAAACACAGCCTCCTGAACAACCTGTTCAGATGAACCGAGATAGTTCAGATATTGTTGAAAATCCTTCTGAAAAGAAAATATCATTATCTATTGAGAAACTACGAAAAATGGTTGATGAACAGGATAAGTAGTTATATAGAGTTATCAAATAAGAATATATGATTAAAGTTGGTATCAACGGATATGGTACAATAGGTAAGAGGGTAGCAGAAGCTGTCACACTTCAGGATGATATGGAGATTGTGGGTATTGTTAAAACAAAACCTACATATGAAATGAGAGGAGCTTTAGATGCAAATTATCCTGTTTTTGCCTCTACAAAGAGTAAAGTCCCATTTTTTGAAAAATATGGTATAAAAGTAAGTGGAGTTACTGAAAATCTTGTTGATATTGCAGATATAATTATTGATTGTACGCCTGGAAAACTTGGGGTCAATAACATTGAGATGTACAAGAAAGCAGGAACAAAGGCAATATGGCAAGGCGGAGAAAAGCATGCACCTATAGGAACTAGTTTCAATTCTTTAACAAACTACTCGGAATCAATTGGGAAGGATTACGTTCGTGTGGTTTCTTGTAACACTACCGGTCTTTCGCGAACACTTTATCCATTGTTGAATGAATATGGTATTGATAACGTCCAAGCTGTAATGGTACGTAGAAGTGGAGATCCAAAAGATAGTGATAGAGGTCCGATCAATTCAATAGAACCGGTTTTGAATGTCCCAAGTCACCACGGACCTGACGTTCAAACCGTCATTTCAAACTTAAACATTCAAACCATGGCAGTTAAAGTTCCAACTACAATTATGCATGTTCACTGTGTAATTGCTGAGTTAGATTCAGAGCCTGAAGTAAGTAAAGTTTTAGAAATGTGGGAGGCAACACCTAGAGTTAATTTAATTGAAGGATTCTTAAATCACGATGGTTCTAAAGTTCGAAATTTACCAGGTACTGCTGAAATAATGGAACTGGCACGAGATTCACTTTACACAAGAGGTGATTTGAATCA
>JAYYHK010000080.1:0-9950 GCA_036148495.1 Thermoplasmatota archaeon
TGTCACCGACTTTCTTTTCTTCCATGGTAGTAACACGTAACGTTTCTGGAATCAGATAAACTGAAAATGTATTCTTTGCATTATTTACTTCACCTATTGTTAAACTAATTCCATTTAAAGAAACATAACCTTTTGAAAAAATATATTTAATCAAATAATCGGGAGCTTCAAAAAAAATAATATGGTTATTTGGTGTTTTTTCTATTTTACTAATTGTAACCATACCTGATACATGACCTGAAATCAGGTGTCCCCCTATTTCATCACCTAATCGTGCTGCACGTTCTAAATTAACTAAATCTGAAGATTCTAATTCAGATAAAGTTGTAACATTCAAAGTTTCTACAATTATATCAAAAGTTAACCTATTATCATCTATTGAAGTAACAGTCAAGCAAACGCCATCAACTGAGACGCTGGCTCCTATCTGAATCCCATCTATGAATTTTGGACTTGTTTCTATTTCAATTTGTGAAAAATCTTCAAACCTTGATACCTTTACCAATTTTGCTTTTTCCTGAATTATTCCTGTAAAAACCATAATTATTCTGAACTATATTTTTTCCTGTATATTTTTAAAATTTTAGAGATAATCTTACGTGATCCTGCTAAATCTTGCTCCATTTCTTCTAACCTTACTACCTTTACTTGTAAGCCTCTTTTCAGTAATTTTGCTTCCAATTCTTCGGTTGTGAATAAGCGTTGATCAAAACCTAGTGCAATAACATCCGGCTTTATGTCTTCAACAATTATGTCTAGCATGTCGCCTGTTCTCCCAATTACAACATCATCAACTGGCTTGAGTTGTGATACCACTTCAGCTCGTCTCTTGTCTGATAAAATAGGCTCTCCTTTCATCTTTCTAACTGTTGCATCGTTAGCTACAATTACTGTTAGACTGTCTCCATGTTTCTTTGCAGCATTCAAAAAATGTGCATGCCCTATGTGGATTATATCAAAAACACCAGTAGCCACAACTTTCACAGACATACCTCCTTGATATGTTGACCTTCTAAAAATAAATATCCATTGTCTAAGGCAAACGTTTCCGCCTCAGAACGCGTCAATGACTTCCCTGTTTTAGATACCATTTCGCAACCAATTGCAACAGGTGTCAATTTCAATTTTTTGAATAATTCAGTCACTAATTCTGTATGTCCCTGTCGTTCTGAAAGTCCTTTTGAAGCTGCAATACACACGGGAACGTGGCCTGGACTTCTGAACGATTCACCCATAATCTTTCTTGATTCTTTGTTCGTTAAACTCCCAGCTTTAACCGCAGTCTCTGTAAATGAGCGGGCAGTCAAAGATCTATCATCGTCAGTTATTCCTGTAAAAGTATCCTTATGGTTAATGAAAATGGAAAAGGAGGATTTAGACTTTGTGTAGGGTAAAGAATGACTTTTCATAATCTTCAGAATCTCAAAGTCGCTTGACTCAGATGATGCTGCGTCATATATTTCCTCCATAAACGGAAGGCCTAGTTTTTTAGAAATTGAAAAATCTGAGGCTAAAAAAATCATACCTCCTCCATTTTTCCTTAAGTAATGCAAATTTTCACTTGTAACTAATTCAGCATAAAAGAAAATATCTGTTTCAGACTCTCTTCCTTCCTCATCATAAATAAAAATTGGACGACCTAGAAGTAGCTCTTCCTTTGCTTTTTTTAAATCTATTTCGT
This sequence comes from Thermoplasmatota archaeon, assembly GCA_036148495.1. Classification (GTDB taxonomy): domain Archaea; phylum Thermoplasmatota; class Poseidoniia; order MGIII; family CG-Epi1; genus CG-Epi1. The sequence goes on from JAYYHK010000080.1 coordinate 1,682, forward strand.
TTGACAAATTATATCTCCAGATTATTACTTTTGTGTCAGAGATATAAAAACAGCGTAGGTACTTAAAAATGAGTATTTACTTCAAATCGAAAACTGCTTTATCTATTTTTACAATTGATTCGGACTTCAAACTAACATATCTTGTGCATGAATAATCTCCTTCACTCAATAAAGTCAACATCAATGTACCTGAATCTCTATTACATATTAGTGGATCTTTGTTTGGAGAAGTATAAATGTCATGCCCGCCCCATTCAATATTCCAGTTTGAAGTAAAATCATAAACTACTACCAAACGTGCTTTCTCGTCTTCCTCTGAATGCAAAAGGGAATAATCGCCCGGCCCATAGCTTTGAGCTTGAGATGAACGGAATTCTAAATCAAGACCAGTTCCTAATTTTAAAAAATTATGAAAATCTTTAGATTGCCAAAAATCTCCAAGATATGCTGGACCTATATTTCTCTTAAAAAAACCTATTTTTTCTTCAGAAGTCAATTTTCTTCCCGAATGAACATCTTCTTTTGACAAAAACTTCGATAAGCGAATAAATGGTATATCTGCCGATGAAAAGATTCGGCCTAAGTTGGATAAGGTCGGCTTTTCTAAATAGTAAAAATTTATTTCAGACATGGTACCATCCTGTTAGGGTTAATCTTTGGATATCGGTTAAAATTTCACTTACTTGATGCCATGAAGTCGCTGAAACTTCAAACATATTAAGTGAATTGAACTTAGGAATGATCCTCTTAACCAATTTAGACCGGCCCTTATTATCTTCAAATAAATCTAATGAACCACCGTCTTCCTCTTCTAAATCTGGTGTCAAATGAAGACTGTACGCAATAATACGATTTTCCACTTGATCATCGTGCGGCAACAAAAAATCGCCTAAACCGTATACATATGCTGCCATGTCAATTTTTGATAATTTTGAAACCTTGAATGCTCTAGAAACCTCTTCTCTCCAATTCTCATCTCCTAAATCTTCTCTTAATACATTTAGTGCTGGATGATCAATGTCTGTTAATTTTACACTTGCCCAATAACTGAATAAATCCGATTCATTAAAGCTATACTCTAATCCCGCTAGTGCATCAATTACCAAATCTAATGTATCTTCGTCAAGAAAATCCTCGACTACCACATGCGGAAATGGTGAGGAATCAATTTCGGAAATTCTATTAGTTTTTCTCATTTTCTCTCTTAATCCAACCCATCATACCTTCTACTGATCCTAAATGGGTATTTCTCTGATGAATTCCATGCTTATTATCTGTAAGCTTTAAACCATCTTGCTTTGAAAATAAAATATCTAGTATTTCCTTTGAGCTAAGGCTTTCGTCAACACCCCTCTGTACAATTTTCATCCAAATTTGGAACTCATTCAGTATTTGCTCGAAGGCGCCTGATGAAGATCTAGGGCCGAAATGAGTGTAATATATTTCTTTTAAATTTAATTCTGACATTGCAATAATACTTTGTAGAGCTAAATCATGTCGATAATACCCGGGCGTAACTGGAAATGCTTTGTCAATCTCCTTGTACCAAAGACCTAATGAATCGCCTACAAAGGCTGAGTTATTGTTTATCCATGTTATATGATGAGGAGCATGGCCAGGTGTGTGTAAGGCCTTCAATGTTGTTTTCCCTAACTTTGCCTCAAACCCATTTTCAGCTGAAATTATTCTAGATTCGGAAATTGGTAAAGGTTTATCATACAACTTTGCAACTTCTCCTAAGAAATCCAAGCTCCCTGACCACCACTTATCAATATTTGAAACGTGACGTACTGCTTTTGGATGAACAACCGCTTTAGCGTTTTCACAAACCTGCATTATATGTCCCCCTCCGCCGAAGTGATCTAAATGAATGTGTGTGGGAACAATAAAATCTATTTCAGATAAGGCAATTCCTGCTTTGTTAATTCCCTCGACCAAATTGCTATGAGAACAAGCTGGACCTGTTTCGATTAAAGTGATTTTATCATCTAATAATATGTAAATAGTTATAAATTCTTGTTCACCGTTTGGTTGTAAATCGAACCAAATTAAATTGCTATTATGCCTATTTATCTCCATTGTAATAATACAACAATGAAAAGGGGTTTAAGTGGACCGACGGCCTTATAGCGGGCCGCTAACATGTATTAGTCCGTTGAGTCAATGAAATATATTATTGTGACCGGCGGAGTTCTTTCTGGAATAGGTAAAGGAATTACCTCGTCTTCTACTGGCCTACTACTGCAACGTGCAGGGTACAAAGTGACTGCCGTGAAAATAGACCCATATTTGAATGTCGACGCTGGAACTATGAATCCATACGAGCATGGTGAAGTTTTTGTAATGACTGATGGTTCTGAAGTAGATTTAGACTTAGGAAATTATGAAAGATTCCTAAGCTGTAATCTAACAAAAGAACATAATATAACAACTGGAAAAGTCTTCAAAAACGTAATTGAAAAAGAAAGAAGAGGAGATTATCTAGGACAGACTGTTCAAATTATTCCGCATGTTGTTAGAGAAATAGTTGATGGAATACAGAATGCCTCGAAAAAGGCTGAAGCTGATATTTGTATGGTTGAATTGGGAGGAACTGTAGGCGACATTGAATCTATGCCTTTCATGGAAGCTGTAAGGCTTTTGGGAAGATTGGAAGGAAAAGAAAATGTAATGGTCATACACACAACATTAGTACCTGTTGTCGGTGCAGTAGGTGAACAGAAGACAAAGCCCACTCAGCATTCTGTTAAAGAATTGCAAGGGCTAGGAATAAGACCTGATATCATCGTGGGAAGAAGTAGTACAAAATTAGAAGAGGATATTGCTACAAAAATAGCTTTTTTTGCAGATATTCCACGCGAATGTGTAATTTCAGCTCCCGATGCTAGATCTATCTATGATGTTCCTATGGTATTTCTGGAACAAAAATTACCTACCTTGGTCGAAAAGCGTCTTGGTTTAAAACCAAAAAATCCAGATTTAACAAAATGGGAAGATTTTGCTGAACGCATCTCCAACGGTAGTCGAACTGTTGAAATTGCGTTAATCGGAAAATATACTGATTTAAAGGATTCATATATTTCACACGAAGAATCATTGAGATACGCTGGAGCTTTGCTTGATTGTAAAGTGAAGATAAGGTGGATTGAGGCTCCTGATTTAGAGGATAGTGGAAATACAGATAGTCTTGAAGGCGTTGATGGTGTATTAGTTCCAGGAGGATTTGGAAGTAGAGGATCTGAAGGGAAAATAATGAGTGCAAAATGGGCTAGAGAAAATAAAATTCCATACCTTGGCGTTTGCTTCGGGTTTCAACTAGCTACTGTAGAATTTGCTAGAAACGTTTTAGGATTGAAAGATGCAAATTCATCCGAATTAGATCCTGATGGTAAAAATTCTGTAATTGATATTTTACCTGAACAAGAAGGAGTAAAAGACATGGGGGCAACTATGAGACTAGGCGATCATGAGGTCATGATATCTGGAGGAAAAGCTGAAGAATTATATGGAAGTAGTGCTGTCTATGAAAGACATCGCCACAGGTATGAGGTAAATCCCGAATACATATCTCAAATTGAAGAAAAAGGCATGAACTATACTGGAAGAGATGAAAGTGGGAGGCGAATGGAAATACTCGAACTCGAAGACCACCCGTATTTTATGGCTTCCCAATTTCATCCAGAGTTCAAATCCCGGCCTGATAAGCCTTCACCACTTCATTTGGGACTAGTTAAAGCTGCATTGGAACTGCAAAAGTAATCTAAATTTTAAAGGGCAAGCTTATTAACCTATTATTTCTGGGAGATGTATGTCTGATGAAGATAAAAAAAACGATGAGTTTCCTGATTTTAAAGGAAAACCAGACGTAGAAGAGGATGGATTTACAACTTCTGAGTTAGGAATTGGTATTGGATTTGTTTTATTAGCTGGAGGATTCATACTAGGACTTATCAGTTTATTAGCCCTTAACGGAAATTCAAATCAGGCTGATTTTAATAATAATTTAGAACAATTGTACCTTGGATATCTACTAATGTTTGTTGGAATATTAGTCACAACAGTTCTAGGTTTTGGTGGAATGTTTAAGAGAACATTATCATCTTTTATGTCGCAAAATTAGTTTAAAATTCTGTTGTTTTAGATAATTTAACTGTGATTACACCATCACCTATTGTATAATCATAAACGAAAGTGTACTCTCCTGAATCTAATGATGAAGAAGTCAAAGTAAAAGACAATGATACTCCTCTTGAAGCGAATAATGATTCAAAACTCTCGGATACTTCAGCAAATGTGTCACTAATTGCTACAGAGCCATCATCCTGAATTACTTGATGTTCAAGGGCTAAAGGGAAATTTTTCTCAACGATGCTAATTTGAGGAGTCAAATCATGCCTTTCACCTTGATGTGCGCCAAGATTAACTGAGTGAGTGATTGTACTACTAACTGCAATTAACGTAATAGACATTAGAAGACCTGAGACTAAAAGAAGTTGACCTTTATTGTTCATAATGCCTCCCTATATCCATACCATAAGTGTAAGCTTAAGTCCCAAATCTCGTTATCACTCCATACTACTCTAAACGAAGTGCTTACCTCACCATTGGGAATTGCTCTATCTACAATTACTTCATTTTGAGAGCCATGTGTTGCCTCTAACCTATAAGATATTGAAGATGATAAACCCGAATCAAGATATTGCTTTATTGCTGAGCTATTGTCAGTAGCTAACCACCAAGATAAAGTTGATTTGTTATGCTCAGCTGAGATCTCAGCATTTGAAGGCTCCCAATTATCCAATAATTCTAAAATCTCCATTCCTGAAAAGTAGAGATCATTTTGCTCAGAGTTATCTGCGTCACTTGTAGGTAAAATATTTACTGCAACATTGACTGCTGAGGTAAATAATACACCTACCAATAAAACTTCGAGAACATGCATTTGTCCCTTGGTGTTTTCCATTAAAAAGTCTCCTAAATTTGCGGAGTTATCATCGATGTGGTTATACCAGCTAATTCAAAAATAAACCAACCTAAGAATAGTAAGAATGAAGCTCTCAAGAATGCTGAGTACAGCCTTCCAGTTGACATGAATCCTGCTGCCAACCCCATTCCCATTCCTTGAATTATTAAACTGTAAAGGAAAACGGTTGATATCCAGACTTCATTCATCTCTCTAATTGTCAAATTACCAATCGACATTGAACCAGAGCCACCTGTTGCTGCTGATGAGTCTACAATAGCTGGAATAAAGGTAGAAGCTAAAACTAAAATTATGCCAAGGTAAACGAAAAATGAAGCATAAATAACTGTTACGTAACTTCCTACTTCTTGTCTTCTCTCAGTTTCTAGAGCCTTAATCTCACGGGCATCGTATGAAGCTGCAAGTAAAATATCTGAAATTTTACCACCTGCTCTGTTTGCCTCATCAACCATTCGAACTGCACGAGTAACTATAGGAGAGGTAACTCTTTCAGTAAACATTTCTAGAACCTCACCAAAGGAAACTCCCCACGAAATTTGCGAAGACATTTTGTTAACTTCATCGTTAAGATTACCATATTCTCCTTTAGCTAATGTTTGAATAGCTACAGTCATACTAAGACCACCTTTCCAATACTCTGCTAAATCTCTTAAGAAATCTGGGAATTTTTCTTCTACTCTGGCCCTAATTTGGTCCCTGCGATATCCGTAAATTCCGTATGGTAAAAGTAATGAAATTAGGCCGAAAACAATGTAATCTATAGCTGAAATTTCAGGAAATGCACGGTACCAAGCGTTAGGTATCATTTCATTTTCAATACCATCAACAAGAGGATCTGAATCTACAGATTCATTTTTCTGTATAGCTAAAGGTAAGCCCAAACCGTAAATTGCTTCAGCACGATTTTGCTGTCCTCCTGCTTCATTATAAGTATTTCCAAAAGTAAAGGAAAATTGACCGTCATTCATATCCCAAGGATTATCAAATTGCTTATCCCCATCTGAGTCTACAACTAGTGTTTGCCCGTCTGTGGTGTTATTTATATTGGCAATCATGAAGAAAAATAAAGCAAATATTATAGAAAAAAAAGCGACAAAAGCTGGAGCCCAATCAGTTACTTTGTCCCTGACTGATAGCCACCTATTGACTCTACTGTATTCCATCCATCTTCTCTTTACACCTGTGCGCTGATCACGATAGATTTTCTTTTCAAGATTACCTTTAATTGTCATTAATCTGTAGAGACCTCCTGGCTTAAAGTGTAGAATAGACCTGAGAAAATTAGTTGAATGACTGGGAAGCCTGCAAAAATTAACAGGTACATGTGGATTTCTTCAAGCTGCATTCCTGCACCAGAAACCCAAAAGGTAATGACTGCTATAATCATAGCAAATATGGGCAAAGCAACGGCTACGACAACATAGGCTTCTGAGAATAGAGCCATCTGTTGTAAAACGTCTTTTACATGAACTCGATTTTGTTGTGCATAATACTCTGAACGATTAAGAAAATATAATTTCAAATTTCCTCCTGAAGTCACTGTTCCTATGATTCCCTGGATAAATTCAGCAAATCTTTCTGAAGGTGTCCTTTCAACTGCTTCTTTCAAAGTTGTAACCAAGTCTCTTCCCATAAATTCCATACTATGATAAATCCAAGCTGCTTCGTTGGAAATTTCACCATAGATATCCTTATTCCTTGCTAAGGATTTAAAAGTCATAGAAGGCGTAGCATTAGCTGCAGCCATTGCAGAAACATAACTTGCAGCGAAAGGGATCTGACGATCCATGTTTGTCCCTCTGCTGCTCTCCAATAAAGCTGGAGTCAAGAATTGAACTAAAGCAACTAGTGCTGGCAATGCAAAAACAAGAAGTCCAATGATAGCATACTGAATAATATTTGAAATTGCAAAATTTTCTCCTTCTGGTTTAGTCGGATCTTGCATTGTTTCTAGCTGAGGTACTAAGACGCCCACTATAATGAGGGAAAATGCTACACCACCTAAAAAAGTAAGTACTACTTGCATAGCTGAAGATGCAACATAATCTTCTGGAAGAAGAGGTATTCTTGCTTTAACTAATTGGTTTTTTAGTTCTACTGAATCTTTCGTAACCATTCGGCCGAACCATCCCAATAAAACTCGGCTAAATGTTTCAAAGCCTGTTAGACCAACTAGAGCCATGAATGCCACCAACGTGGGTTAGCTGAGCGCTGTACCCTATTTGCTAGCTTAGCTTTTAGACTGTTCAATGCTTTAGATGCGCGGTCTTCCTCTGACGAAATTGCCTTCTCTTTCTTGTCCGAGGCCTCTAATTTAGAAATGTTAGTTTCTGCCTTAGATTTCTTATTCATTTCTGAGCGAACATCTTTTAACATTCTCCTGGCTTCAACATCATTTAATGATGATACATCACCTAAGCTTATTTGCTTAGCTAATGGTTTTAATTGCTTCAAAGGAACATAGTATCCTTGGTCCTTTAACAAATCACTTTGCAACCTAGTCTCGACTTTTTCCCTTCTTTGTTCTTCTTTAGCAATTAGATTAGCTCGTTTAGTAGGATCGTCTGTTTGTGAGATTTTGGCATCACTCTTAGCTCGAGTTGCTTGCTCTTTGGCCTCACGTGTTTGGTATTTTTGCCTAACCTTTGGAGGGAAATCAGAAACATCTACTTCAGAATCATCTGAACTAGATAAATCTAAATTTCTTTCTTCAACTTTACGTCTGCGCTTCTTACCTCCAACTTGCATATCTTCGTAAACTTGTCTCATTACGTCCTCTGGGTGAACGTAGTATTCTGCTACAACTCTAGCAAAATCTTTGTAATCTCTAATGCCTTTCTTTAAACACCATTCAATGACTAGTTGTCTTCGTTTAGTTTCGTCCATAATCTCAACACGGTTGAGATTGGCCTTCATCATTATCTTCTCAAATATATAGGACTTACCTGTAAAAACAAATTCATCTACTGTATTATCCCATCTGAAAGCTTCATTTGTTAATAACTCATGAGAGTGAGGATCAATACCTATTATTTCAATAATCCCTTTATTTCTCCTAACGCGTTTTCCTCCAACTCTAGTTTGAATCTGAATAGAAATACCATCTAGTGCAGGAATTAAAACTCTAGGAATCTCAATTGGCTTATTTTCCAAACGGTGAACTAAACTCTGAATTGAATCTGCGTGGAATGTAGAATATGTGGTGTGACCTGTTGCCATTGCCTGGAAAAGAACATATGCTTCAGCACCTCTAATTTCACCCACAATAATGTATTCCGGACGTTC
>JAYYHK010000081.1:0-2826 GCA_036148495.1 Thermoplasmatota archaeon
TAACGTCCATATTGATTACTTTTTCTTTGGGAAGAATAAAAGTAAAATCTGGACGTTCACCAGATTCAACCACTCCTTGCTTTGTATAATTCACACCTTCCATGAGACCGATCACATCGAGTATATCTTCTACAATGCGCTCACCCCATTGACCTCTTTTCTGAGATGATGATAATATTTCTCTCAACTTAATTGTTGTTTCAGTTAAATCTTTAGTTTGGCTGTTAGTTGATTCCAAATTTTCATTTAACTTAATAGATGCATCTTCAATAGATTTGAGTCTTTTTGACATTTCATTTAGATTCTCGTCAATTAATTTCTTTTTAGTTTCTAAATTTTTATCTGATTCCTTGCTGAGTCCTTGAAACTTGTCATTCGCTAATTTAAAAAATTCTTCAGTATTAGATTTGTTGACATCAAGGGCTAAAGCCTTGAAGGTATTTTTCATCTCTTTCTTGATAGAATCAATGTCCTCATCATTCGTAGAGCTATTTTGGATTGCTAAAAAATAACCTATTCCAATGCCAATCACCAAACTCAAAATAATGTAAATTTCAATCATTGCAATATGCTTAATGAAACCTGATATTAATCATTTCACAACACAAGTTATCTTAAAGTACTTCTTTGACCAATCTTGAGAGTCGTACTAGTCGAGCCACAGCATCCAGGAAATATAGGGGCAGTTGCAAGAGCTATGGCTAATTTTGGGTTGAAAGATTTAGCAATGGTAAAAGGATGCGGTCTAGCTGATGAAAGCTACGCAAGATCTAAGTCTGGAAGGCCTATTCTTGAGAATTCAAAAAGATTTGAGACAATTGAGGAAGCTATTGCTGAATGTGATATCACTATTGGTACTAGTGGAATCAGACCTGAGGGAGATAAAAGATGGTTTAGAGCACCTCAAGATGTTAAAAAAATAACCGAAATTATCGCTGAAAGAGAAAATCCTGGTTTACTTTTCGGAAGAGAAAATCATGGCCTCTACAGAGAAGAATTAGCTCTTTGTGAAGCTACAATAACAATTCCTACTAACTCTGAGTATCCAATCCTAAATTTATCCCACGCAGTTGCAATTGTTCTTTATGAAATTAAAAGAAGTGAGTAAATAAAAAGTTTGAAAAAACAAAAATCTGTTTCACAAGACGAATTTGAAAGATTGGTAGATAGGATAATGGAGTTACTAGAAAATAGCAGTTATCCAGAAAGAAGACTAGACCGTTCAAAGACAACACTACGAAGGCTTATCTCTCGTGGAAACCCAAACATAGGAGAATATGAAAACTTAATGGGTATATTCAAAGCAATTAAAGAGGGAAAAAGATGACTTATGTCATGGTCACAGGCCCAATGGGTGCTGGTAAATCTACATTTATGAGAAGTTTACCAAAACCTTGGAACGACTTTACAATTCCAAAAAACGTACCAGATATGCTACTAGATTACGCATGTAGCCTGAAAAATCTGATGTTTTACGAAATAGATGCTCCAACCGCTACTGGTAAGGTTTGGATTAATTGGCTTAAGGTTGCTGACATACAAGTTGTTGTTGCTAATGGTAAGGAAAAACCTGATGCTAACTTCATTGAATTATGGGATTATTTGGAGAACAACACACCAAATACAAAAAAGATAATTGTACTAAATCGAACTAAAAAAATAAGTGAACAATGGAGCGCTTATAACGATAGTGAAATTTTCTGCATAGGTTTTGGGAAAATTATTAACGAAGAAACTGCATTAGCATCAAAAAATGATATTAGGGCAGTCTTAGATTATATTAACAGTAATTATGAATAGGGAAAAGAAAAGAGAAAGTCTGGTATTTTTACTGCAAACTGCAAGCAAGATTTTCGGAGAGAAAAAGTTATTGGAAATGCTTGTCGCAGAAGGTGCGCCCAAGAACAAAGACCTTACTCAGATAGTTGAAGATGAAAAGTTAAGATTCTTACATTTGACAATGGCACTGAAAAATTCTGAAATTTTTCTCGACCATTTACATACTCGACTAAGCGAAATAAGCGCCATCGCTAAGATACTTGAAGTAGGTAATCCGGATTTATTAGAAAAATGGTTGAGCGATGATTGTAAGCCATGCTTGATCGAACACGTTGTTGAAGGGTATGATGAAATTTACAAAATATTAATCGAACTTGACGATCGATTATTATGGCACGGATGGCCATTGATAGGAAAGCTCCATGACCCTGTAGAATAAAGAGAAAGAGAATTTATACCTATTTCGTTAGCGCTCTGAGTAATAATGAGCGAAATGCACGTTTATCGTTTCGGTCCAGACATGACCGATGGCAAAGCCGACATGAAAAATCTACTTGGTGGAAAGGGCGCAAATTTAGCTGAAATGGCGCTACTGAAAATACCTGTACCTCCAGGATGTACAATAACTACTGAGGTATGTACTTTCTACAATGAAAATAAACAAACTTATCCAAGTGAATTGGATGGACAATTAAAAAAGGCCTTGAAGGATGTCGAAAATAGCGTTGGAGCTGTTTTCGGAGACTCTAGTAATCCTCTACTATTATCTGTGAGATCTGGAGCTAGAACATCAATGCCCGGAATGATGGAAACTGTTCTCAATGTAGGCTTAAATGATTCCACTAGAGAAGGACTAATTGCTCAAAGTGGAGACCCTAGATTTGTTTATGATGCTCAGAGAAGATTAATCCAGATGTACTCTGATGTTGTAATGGAAAAGGCTTCAGGGATAGAGCCTGAAGAAGGGATGGGAATTCGTAACCAGTTAGAACATGAATTAGAAAATATGAAGGAACAAAATGGAGTAACTGAAGATACTGACCTAAC
>JAYYHK010000082.1:0-3597 GCA_036148495.1 Thermoplasmatota archaeon
CTCTAAGAGGATTAAGGCCAAAAATACGAAGAATAGAAATTGTGACCCCCGAACGAGAAACTCCTGGAAGAATAGCCAATCCTTGAATAATTCCAGTGTAAATTGATCTTGATGAAGGTAAATCCTGAATTTCCAGCTTATCATTGTAATCCTTAGAATACCATATCAAAACTCCTGTAAATATCAAACATAATCCTACTAAATTCATATTTTCACTAAAAGAATCAATGATTTCTCCATCAAACATTAAGCCAATTACTGCTGTAGGTATAGTCGCTAAAATTACTAAAAATACTAATTTTTCTTCATTGTTAAACGTATTTGGATTACTTATTTTTCTTAAAGTACCTGGAAGTGCCTCTAAAAATTCTTTAATTTCACTACGTAGAATATAAGATATAACTGATAGTGAGCCTAAATGTAAAATGACATCAAAAAGTATGGGGGGTTTCTCACTAAAATAATACTGGAAAATAGCTAAATGACCACTACTGCTTATGGGAAGCCACTCTGTAATTCCTTGCAGTATTCCGAGCAATATAGCCATCCACCATTCCATAGCTGCCCAATCGTCATGTTTATTTAACCAACGGTTGGTTATGTTTCAATGGCTGAGTCAAAAATACGATGTACAACTTGCTACAACGTATTCAATACAACTAAAGCATTCGGAACGAAAGCAACATGCCCTATGTGTGACGCCTCTGTGACTGTAAGCGATAAAAATATAGTTGGAGACATAAAAAAGCAAATAACTGACTTGTCCGATAAAATAGGAAAAGAAGTCAAAAAAACGATTACTGGTAAAACCAAAGATAAGGCTATCATAGAAATAAACGGGAAGAAATATGATAAAGAACTCATAAATTTAGTAATTGAACTTTCAAAAGATAAAAAAGAAATTAATCAAAACGATGCCAAAAAAATATTTACAAAGATCAATGATTATAATGAATATACACCAATTGAAAAACAAACTGTAGCGTACATACGGAAAAAGTATAAGTTCACTTCTGAAGCAAATAAATGGCTTAGAAGCGAAATACGAAAAAAAGCTGCGAATAGAAATCCTGATGGAAGAACTAAGGACCCAACAAATGAAGAATTTAAAGATGAAACCCCTATCAAAATGGTTTTTACCAACATAAAAGACGCATATACATGGGAAAATATAAACAACCTAAGTGAGAAACCAAAGAGCAACGCCCAATGGGCTGGAATTCTTCTTTCAATTGTATTTGTTTTAGGACTTCTTTCCGGAATTATGTATGGAATTAAATGGAATAATCAGGAAGACCAATGGGATAATAATGGACTTTCATCAGTTCACGGGTCTGTTATTGATGAAAATGGAAATGCTATGGAAGGTGTAGCCGTCTATGGAGGTGATAAGCAAACTACTACAAATAATCAAGGGCAATATTATCTCTATGATTTACCAGGTGAGGAAATAAGTATTCTTTTTTCAATTGAAGGGTACAAAGATGTCAGCGTATGGATAGATATTCGATCAGGTAGTCCAAATATTCTTGAAATTGAAATAGAAGAAGGCAATGGAAGTGTTAAACTAGATTACAGAAAACAAGTTGTAGAACCTTGGCCTCCAAATTATGCTCTCGCTCCGATATTTATGATTTCTGCACTAATTACACTTATGGGAAGTGCAGCTGCACTACTACAAGAAAATTTTAAAATCGCCATATCCGGTTGCTTGTTCGGAATTATCAGCTACGGATTCCTGATAGGCAGCGTCTTGTCTGTAGTGGCTCTTGCACTACTGCTTATAGATTATCAAAAATTTAACAACAAATGACATCTTGGAAGACAATAGAAAAGTGGAACCATATGGGGAAATGGAACAAAACTAGTTTTGTTCTTTTATGGGGATGGCTCTCCTTACTCTTATTTAGCCCGTATATGATTGATAATGGAACAACTGGCGATTTGAGTGGAGTGGTTGGAAAGTATGACAATAAAGAAGTTATTGAGGAAATGAATTTTTTAGCTAAATTCATTTACTATGTAGGGGACTTGAATTGCCACCAATTATCTCAACGCTCATATTCATATAATGATAACCAAATGTCGTTTTGTGTAAGAGATACTGGAATTTTTTTAGGCTTAGTCCTAGGATTCATGTATGCTTCTAGAAAAAAAATTATTCTTACTTTGCCTCTAGTTATCGCAACTCTACTTCCGATTGGGCTCGATGGAACAATACAATTACTAACTGATTATGAATCTACTAATCCTAAAAGACTAATAACCGGCCTGATTGCTGGAGTGGTCACGGGCATTGCAATAAAGATAATAGCTGATTCATTAGATAAGAGATAGTTACCACTCTATCTCTGTATCGCAGAAAGGGCACCTAGGAATTTTATCTGGAACAACTCTGTAGCATGTTTTACACAGTCTACCTGGATTGTATATTTTTTGATAAGCGAAAATTCCAACGACTGCTAAAACAAAAAATAAAACCAAAACTATTGTAAATATCATGAATCTCTCTTAAGTTCCTCTCCTACATATTTCCCCATTGATTTAGGATTTAGAGTATTCCAGTAAAAATTAAAATCTTTTTGAGTAAAAGAGCCAAACATAGACAATATACAAACGAACAAAAGACCTCCAAGGCCTGAAAGGAAAAATAATTCGAACCATCTGTCGACAACAATCACTCCTTGAACCTGCCACATAATTATACCCACAAGTGATGCAACACTAATCTGGACAAAGAAATTCTTTTTAGGTAAAATATCTAGATACCAGTAGCAAAGAATTCTCAAAGAAAGGCCCATTGTTATCTCAGAAATAAGAACAGCATATGCAGCCCCTTCTCCACCTAAACCAAACAGATTTTCCAAGCCTAATGGAGGTATTTTTTTTGGAACTAAAATTAGCATTAAAATTATACTTAAAATTGAACATACAATACTCAAAATTGATGTTAAATCTGGCCTATCAGATCCTCTAAGGGCTACTGACCATGGTCTATTGAGTACTTTAACTAAAGCTACCAAGGCTAATATTTTGAGAATGTTGGAAGCTGGGATAAATTCTTTACTAATAAACACAAGAATGATTTCACTTGACCAGACAACAGTCATTACCACTACAGGTATACACACCATTGCTACATATCTTTCTGCATCGTGGACCAGTGTTCTAATTTCATTTTCTTTCTTACTAGCGTGTAAACTTGATATTGCAGGCAACAACATACCTTCGATTGCTAAGGCCATCATTCCGATGAATAAGGCTATTCTTTGAACACCAAAGTATAGGCCAACTTGATACTCTGTCCAAAAAATGCCTATAAATATTTTATCAATATATTGCCTTAAAACCCCAAAAATAGATGCTGCTGCAACTGGTAGGGCATATATTTTATAGGAATTAAAGGTATGGTAATCTGGTTTAGAAATTGGTAGATCACGGAAATACCAATAAGAGAAAATACCAACTACAATTACTCCAATTAGATAAGCTCGAGCTAACCAAATAACTCCAAAGCCCATTAAGGCTGCTGCAATGAATATAAACGAACGAATGGTTGTACCAACAACATTTGGTATTGCGACCCGTGCACTTTGT
>JAYYHK010000083.1:0-3554 GCA_036148495.1 Thermoplasmatota archaeon
CAGGTGGAGCATTTCTTGAAACGGTAGAATTAATACCAATAGTTTGTTTTCTTCCGCTACCGTGAGGGTGATCAACTGCATTCATAGCAACTCCTCTAACTTTAGGCCAAATCTTTGGTCTAGCCCTGTTACGGTAAAAATTCTTTCCAGCTTTTGCTATAGGTTTTTCTCCTCTTCCTGAACCTGCTACTGAACCAATAGTAGCTCGGCACATGTTGTCAAATGCTTTCTGAGCTTTGGAGGGTAATCTAACAATAGTTTTCTTACCATGGGAAACAACAGTAGCAGCATTTCCAGCAGCTCTTGCTAATTTTCCACCATCTCCAGGTTTCATTTCAATATTGTAAATTTTAGTACCTTCTGGAATAGAACCAACGTAGGCTGTGTTTCCGACACTGATTTCAGCACCATGACCTGCAGCTACTTCTTGTCCAACGTGCATTCCGTCATGCGCAATCATAGTATATGTTCCATTTTGATCTTCAACTTTTGCTACAGGAGCAGTTCTGCCTGGGTCATGAAGTAACTCAACAACTTTTCCGTTTGATGATTTTGATCTAGGGTGGCGTGCGTCGCCTTTAAAGCGATTATCAGCAGCCTTGTAACGACGGCCGCGTCCGCGTCTTCTTGGTATTATTCTCTTTCCCATTTTATCACAATATTCCTAGTCTATTACTCAAATCTTCGGCTGAATGCCCTTCAGCTAATTTAACAATAGCCAGTTTTCCTTCTTTGGTAATTCTGGTATTGACTTTGCTAACTTCCACTTGGAACAAAGCACGGACAGCGCCTTTGATGTCCAATTTAGAAGCAGTTCTTGCAACGTAAAATTCTAATTTGTTCTGTTCTAACATATACAGTGCCCTTTCTTTAGATCTCGGACTTAGGATTACTTTGTGTTCACTCATAACCTTTCTCCTAAAGCAGATACTGCAGATTTACTGAATACTACTAATCGACCAGGATCTCCTCCTGGCGCTAATAATTCAGTGTTCAAATTCTTAGATGTAGTAACATCGACCCCAGATAAATTGCGGAATGCCTTTTCTGAATCATTATCTTCGGATAAAACCAAAAGAATAGACTTAGGCGTACGGTATTTTCTTCCACGACTTTTACCCTTTCCTGCTCTAATTCCTTTACCATCACGAGATCGTTTAACATCGTCTAAGAGGCCGAGATTGTCCAGAAGGCTTGTAGCTCTTTTTGTTAAAGAACCGCCTTCATTGTCTTTGGCTAAAGTTTCAATTTTATCTTCGACAACATAAGGAAGTGTAGCTTTTTCAGGAATTTGATGTCCTCTTGCTAACACATACGACTCTTGGGAAGTTGCAGCTAGTGCAGATTTGAAAGCTTTTTTATTTTCCTTAGAATTTATCTTAAAGCTCCAATCTTTTTCAGCTTTTGGAGGGTGAGCACGTCTACCGCCGATAGTATTTGGTGCTTCAGCACCGCGTCCACCGCCTCCGTTTTTACGAGGAGTTCTTGCCATACCTCGACCTTTACCAGGCCAAGAAACAGAGTGTCTGAATCCAGCACCTTTAGAAGCTCCATATGGTTGTCTTCTATTTGCACGAGAAGCTCTTACAGCTTTTCGAATTAAATCTAAGCGCACAGGTTCACTGAAGGCATCTGGTAACTGAGCAGACTTCTTGGACGCTTTTCCTTTAATTGAATAAATTGGTACTTCCATGATTATACTCCTTGTTGGCTCTCCTGTGAAATCATAGTAATTTCAGGTGCAACAATTGCATCTGTTTTCTTTCCGTGGAATCTAACAGCTTTTCTGAAACGAATTAGACGCTTACTTGGTCCAGGTAAAGAACCGTGCAACAGCGCATAATTTCCTCTGATTAAGCCGTAGTTCAAGAATCCGCCCTTTGGATTAATCTCATCAGGATTATCTCCAATTTTTAATAGTCTTTTATTGTATTCAGTACGTTGATGGTATCCCGTTTGTCCTGCTTGGGGAACAGTAGATACTACATATCCTGGACTGAAAGGGCCTAAATTTCCAATCATTCTGCGGTGCTTTGAGTTCTTGTGAGTTAATAATTTTACACCCCAGCGCTTTACATGACCCTGGAATCCATATCCAGTAGTTACTGCGATTGCATCTAACATTTCTCCGTCTTGAGTAAAGTCCGACATTGTGAATTCTTTCCCCATCATTTCTTTAGCAAATTCAATTTGAGCATCTAGACTTCCACCACCAACAGCCATTTCCATGATTTCAGGTCTTTTCTTTGGAATTCCAGTAACCATTCTTGGTTGGGTGTGAACTAATAATCTAATTTCTTCTAAATCATTATCGGACATCTTCTTCCAAGCTTCTTTAGCATTATGTCCTTTAGGAATAGGTAATGTTCTTTCTAAATCCTTATCAATTTTCTTTTCCCAAGCTTCAGTTAAAGTTCTTAATCCATAAGTGTCCTGAATATATCCTCGAGCTCCAATTACTTTCATTGGAGGAATTTCTACGATGGTTACAGGCATTCTAATTTCTTGTCCAGCAGTAGTTGATTTTTTACGGTAATCTACGGCCATAATATGACTCATACCGACTTTATATCCTGCAAAGCCAAGGATTTTAGGATCGTCACCTTCGACAGCAGCCCAACTAGAGATATGTGGCGTTTCAGAGCGTGCTCTCTTGCGAGGGCTGAAAGCCATGGATCCGCGGTTTGGTTTGTTGTGTTTTGGCATTTTATTCTCTCTCCAGACATCGCTAACCGTTGCTAACGGCATTGAACATCAGGCGTAGTTCCTACAAGTTACACATCGTACCGTGACGCTGTTTCTCGTCGAGAACGAGTGTCTCAAGAGGTGTAGGGATAATTGCCCTGAGCGTCTGGTTGCGTGATTGCAGGGTCTCTCGCACAAAGGGACCCTATATAAGGACTAGTTTATTTTTCCTCGATAGAAAGTCGAGATTCCTTAATCCCAAACATGAAACGTGTTATTCTCGTCCTCCTTACAAGCTCAAAAAATGCCCAGCAAGTAAGCGTCACAAATAAAGTAGCGATTATAACAGCTGAGACATTCTTCAAACCTAGATATCCAGCAATTTTTAGACCAGCGAAAGTTAATGGCATATGGACAATATAAAAAGGATAAACTCCTTGGTTAAGGTATGCCAATTTTTTACTAGGCACATTGAGAAAGTAAGCACTCCATGAGAAAATACATAAGCACCAAAACCATGCATGAAAGCTGTGTATAATGCAAGCTAAAATAGTCATTTCATTGTGTAAAATTCCATTTTCTAACCAACCGCCATCGACATAAGGAATGCCGCTTTTTTCTTGCTCTAGGCGAATCCATACAAATGCTATTGTCCAAATAATGGTTAGAGAAGTAATCAAAATTCTTTGCTTCTCAATAAAATTATAGTATTGATCCTTAGCGACAATGCAAGCATAACCGAAAAGAAAAAAAACAAAGAACCAGAACCACTCATACCCAACACCAATATACCCTGGAAACCAAGGTTTGAATACGACTTCTGTAATCACTAGTAGAATCGGTAACATGAACAAAGTTCCACTGTTTTT
>JAYYHK010000084.1:0-6213 GCA_036148495.1 Thermoplasmatota archaeon
CACCTTTTTTCCTCATATTTTGTACAGCATCATCCTCTTTCTTTCCGTTTACAGCGGTAGTTGAGGTTACTAATAATTCTGCAGTCAATTGTTCTTTCTTCGACAATTCAGAATATCTGTTATATTCTAGCTTAACTCCATTTTTTTTGTAGATGTCACTTACGGAAGCAACGACATCAGAAACAACTGGAGTTACTCCACCCGCATTTGCTGTCGCAATCACTTCTTGGGCTTTTCCTAGAGAGTATGCCCCGATTATTGCTCCATCTTTTGCAGATGTAGCCATAATCCATGCTTGCAAATCACTTAGAACTTCGTTTCTGTCGGGTAAAACTTGTTCTGGTCTTCCATATGTTGACTCCACAATTAAAGTATCGCAATCTTGTGGCTTAGCGACTCCTGCAGTTACAGTTCCGTATGGATTATAGTCTCCAGTGTATAGTAATCCCTCACATTCGATCATTGCTGAACCAACGACGTGACCGGCTGGGACAAACTCTAGCTCAAAATCATTTATCTTAAATTTTTCATGGAAGTTATGAGTTGTTGCATTTTTTGAACCAGTTCGAGCGATCATTACATCTTTAGTAGGTTCAGTCATGTGAGTTTTGGGTCTTAGGTGATCAGAGTGACCATGACTAACAGCTCCATCTGGTCTTCCGCTAGATGGATCTAAGTAAATTGCTCTTTTATCTTTTTTTAGACAGATGCCTTTATAATCAAAAATTTCCACTAATTTACACCTTTCAGACTAAAAGAATATCTTGCAGGTTCTCTCCACCTATGTCCCGTTAAATATCCACATAACTTACAATTAAATCCAATCGCTACTTTTCCACCATAAAGTGTTGCATTGTGAACCTTCTTTAGAGGGGATGTACAGACTGGGCACGGTTGACCAGGTGATGCAAATTCTCCTCTGTGATGTGTATGTCCACTTTGGTCTTCGCCTGGACGTATCCTTCTCCATCTTTTCACGATAGGGTCATACCCTAGACCTTGTCTTCTGAACGTATTTTCATCACTTTCAGGTCCTGCACCTACGGATCTGGTTCTAATACCTAGTTTAATTTTTTTCGATTTAACAGCAGTAACTCTCATCCTTTCTGCGGACAGCCTATATGTTTTATCGTCATTTTTAAGATGTGCAACAACAAGCTTATGCATTTTGGTTTGAGTATCTATAGTTCCCCTACTTTTTAGGACGCTAATGACAGCTTCCACTATCACTTTTTCAGAAGGCTTTCGATACTCCATTAAACCCTTAAGAGAACTGAAGGTTAAAGCTTGTTGGACCGATAGTAATTTTTATATTCCATTACAACAAAGGGTAAACAACCGGAGGTTGATATGTCATTTGATGAAGTAGACGAATTATTTTACTTGCTAGAAAACCCAACTAGGCGTAGAATTCTCCAATTATTGTCTATTGAGAGACTATATCCATTACAATTATCAAAAGAAATTGATGTTACTCAACAAGCAGTAGTTAAACATTTGAGAATTTTAGAGGATCATGGTCTAGTTAAATCAAGTGATGAACCAAGCCGTAGAGGGCCTAATAGACGAGTTTACAAAGCATCTAGAGATGTTTCTTTGCACATAGACATTGGACCCTCAACCTACAAGCAAAAAGCTGAAACAGATTTTGACGTTTCAGACTTATCAGAGCAGCATCGAAGAGTTCTGGATGCAATAGCTGAATCTGAAAATATGGATTCTAGAGCTAGGATGGATCTTTTGTCCAGAGTTTCAGAAGATCTTAAACAATCTATTGATGATGTAGAGTCAGAAAGGCGAAGTTTAATGGCTTTGATGGGCGAGTTAAATAGAAAAATAATATCTACAACCCAAGACGCTGATTGTACATATCACGAGCGTAGACTATTGCACCATATTCTTCATAATAGAGATTATACGATTGAAAGTGCAGCTGCATCACTGGGACTTCGCGAAGCAGAAGTTCGAATAATTTTAGAGAGCTTACAACACAGAGGATTAACTCGTTAATTATCCGCATATCTTATATAGAATGCTAAAATAATAATACTCAATATGAAAATTTTTCAGAAAAGTTTACTAGCAATATTCGCAATATCCTTGCTTTTACCTTTATCGCAAGCTGAAGACAAAATATACCGTATTGAAGGTATACCTGAAAATTTGCACTATTCTACAGGAAAATCGTATGAAATTATTATTACTGCAAATGATTATGCTTCAATCTCTGAAGTTAACATAAGTGTAACCAATGGTTCTTTGAGTTCTACAGATTCATTCGAAGCAGACGTTCACAACTTAGTTTTAGAATCAAGCGAAAATGGTTGGACATTTTTTTGGCAAGCACCGGCCCAATCTTTTAGCTTAGGAGAAGGCAATTCTTTAATTACAATAATTTTTAATGACAGTGATGGCCAGGTTTGGTCATCTTACGAATCTATGCTAAGATCACCAGAAATAATTTCACACAGTAGTTCTGGTGTACCTGATTGGGCTAATTCTTTAGCTTGGGGTGGAGTAAGTATTACTGTTTTGTGCACAGTAGCAGGCTCTTATGTTCTTAGAAGAGATAAGATTAAACATTAAATTTTGGTTAACGTAAGGTATATATGCTCAGCCAACTGTATGTTTGCCTGACTTAGGTCAGAGGACACAACAATGCAAAGAAGAATTGTAAAAGATGAGCAGGCAGTATCTCCTGTAATTGCGGTTATTTTGATGGTCGCTATTACAGTGGTTTTGGCTGCAGTATTGTACGTTTGGGCAAGCAGTTTCCTTGGTGGTACAACCAAGAACGCACCAACCGGCAGTATGATAGCTAGCGAAGATGGAAGCGGTGTCTGGACGGTTCAGATCGTCAAGATTAACCCACAAGTTTCCGTAAACTCTGTACACTGGTACTTATTGGATGTACAAGGAAACACTAAGACTGATGGCTTAGTTTCTGATGTCTATGGTTATTACTCTGGACAGGGTAAAGCTGTAGTCTTCATTGACAACGACTTCAACGGTAAGTTAAGCCCAGGTGACAAGTTTGAAGTTCACCCAGGTGAAGCTGGTTCCGATTTGGAAAGCGTAAATGACGTAAGTGATTACTCCTTCCGTATGAAGTTCGAGCCTACTGGTGACGTAATCGGATACGATATAGGTCTACAATCATAGACTTAGGTCACCAAAATTAGAGTGAACTTAGTTTCACTCGCAGGTAATTCGGGGGCTTCGGCCCCCACTTACCAATTTTTTTATTTTTAATCTAACCAGGGAACCCTAA
Organism: Thermoplasmatota archaeon; assembly: GCA_036148495.1. GTDB lineage: Archaea > Thermoplasmatota > Poseidoniia > MGIII > CG-Epi1 > CG-Epi1. Next base: position 3,272 of record JAYYHK010000084.1, read on the forward strand.
GAATGGGTTTAGAACCTGGACATAATCCTTCAACAATTTCAGCATTTGGAAGCAAGTTTTTTACTACTTCATCAAGCGCCCTTATCTTTGGTTTCTTGCCTATTTCAAGTCTCTCGTTATTTAGTGTAGAATCCGGATATTTTTCCAAAAATTCAATTGCACCCTCTTCCCATGGAGCAGGTCCCTTGTGAGATATAATTTCAGGTAATTTTGTTATTCCCGTTTCAATAACAATATATCCTTTATCGCCTATATTTGCGTTCCACGCAATAGGTTCGAAATCGTGAAGAGCCTTGTATATTTTTCTACCTTGTTTTTGTAGCCACGGCAAAGTGCTTTCCTCAGTTCCTTCTGGTAACTCAAGAATTATACTCGTAATATTGCCTTGAAACTTTCTCACTTTGAACTCAGGAAAGAAAAAATTCATTGACGGATTATTTATGAAAGATTTAGAAGCTAATATCGCAGTTCCTAATCCTTTTAGGGTTACTCCGGCAGCTACATTTCTATTTTTATCAACAGGATCACGCAGCATAATCGGAGAATCTGGGGTTTTCATATTATCAATGATTACAGGAGGTTTCCATTGGGATATTTCTTTTATTAGATTCAAGAATCCTTTGTATTTGATACAGAGTATTTCTACTAAATACCCAGAAAATCCACCGATTGCAGAATTAGCGCCGTAAGCCCCAACACCCTTAAGAAATTGCTTTGTAAGTCTGATTTCATTTTCTAAATTACCAATATTAGATACTACCCAGTCTGTATGGAATGGCGTTCTATCTACTGCAGATATTGACTCACTAGAGTTATCAATAGCAAAACAAGGTACAAGATCAATACCTACTCCATCAATTTCTTCTCTCAAGTAGGGGTGTTGCGCATATAATTCTTTTCCATTAGGGAGAATCTTTCTTGCTATTTCTAATCCTTTTTTCTTTAAGTCAGTTCCTTTTTTAAAAACTAAAAAAATATCAATATCTGTTCCACTAAGAAATGTCCCTTTCGCAATAGAACCTACAACTTTTGGTTCGACTTCAGTTAATTCCAACATATTTATTTTCTTTAGAATTTTATCCTTCAATCCAATTAATTTTTCTTTTTCGTTAGGGCTTGGTTCGACTTGGGATAGTGCTTTTTCAATTAGTTCTTTCACTCTTCTTCATCAGCATGGTTAACTTTACCTTTGCGCCATGCTTTAGTTCTTTCTTTTTCAGCCCTTTTTCTAAGAGTTTCTATGTCATCTTTGACAGGGAGAAAAATAGGTATGATAAAAATTATTAGTCCAATAATCAATGAAAGAATACCCCATAGAATGTATTTTCCAGTAGTAATTGCCTCTAAAAACAATGAAATAAGGACTAAAGAAAGAATAGTAGAAATCCATATTATTTTGCGGAACGCTTTTTCAGAAATAACATACTTATCCTTTTCTTCTAGTATTTCAACTGAAAATTCGGCATTTGGTATCTCTATATCTTCTTCTTCCCTTACCGGTCTTTCTAATTTTAGTTTTCTAAGATAAAGGTGACCAGCTATTCCTGAAATAATGAAAGCAGCCTGTCCATATCCAGGGTCTCCGGCTGCAGTTGCAGCCCAAACAGCATACAGCATAGTTAACCAAATAGTAACGATTATAGAATTATACAAATCCATGACTGAAGATTTAGACTTTGCTTTCCATTGTGATGGCTTCTACAGGACATGCAAAAGCGCAAAGAGTACACCCTACACAAGTATCATCTAAAATTAGTGCTTTTTTGGATTCAAATTGTGAAGTTCTAGCCTTAAGGTCCCAAGAAATCATGTCAATAGACGCGAAATTACAGTAATAAACACATTGGGTACAACCAATACATTTCTCATTATCTACTAAAGCAATGTAATCTTTTCCCTGCGGAAGAGATTTAAGAGTTATTTTTCTTAACTCTTTAAACATGTCTTTAGCTTTTTCAATTCCAGTTGTAGGTAGATTATCGTCATCTACAGCTTCTTTAACTCTTTTTAGCCATTTGTTGGGCTTATGAAAGAAAAGCGAAGAAGTTCCCATGGCTTGGTAAGCCGTCGTTCCAACATTTTCAGCAACTACAGCTTCAGTTTCTTCTACTTCTATCGTAGCACCTGATGCATAAGCAACCATATCTTCAACTAAATTCGACTGAAATGTACCTTCGCTATCTACACATGCAAGTTTTGACATTGTATCGTTCATCCATAACTCGGCAGGTTCTTCAAAATCTACATCACAGTCTACTCTATCGTGTATCCTAGAACCACCCATATCTTCCATTGTTTTATCCCAATCTTTTCCAGATTGGCAGAATAAATCGTAGCCTGTGTCTCCTAAGGCACAAATTGAAAAATGCGTATTGGTTAGAATTTTGCCTACACCTACTGCAGCTTCATACAATTCTTCTGCATTATCTGGCATTTCACCTTCACCCCACGTAGAGCACACGATCATAATTCTGGACATTTCAGACATCGAATTAATATCGAATCCATCCATATCATGGACAGACGCTTTTAATCCGTATTTTTTGGACTCTTTTTGCCATTTTTCAGCAAGTCCTTCGGAATTTCCACTCTGGGATCCGTACAAGATGTGTAAATCTCTATTTCCCTCGTTTGCGAATACGGTAATGTCCACATCAGACACTACTTTCCATCCTCCAAACAAGCAACTAAGAATTGCATTAAGTCCATCATCTCATAATCATGGTGGTGTCCTTCCTCAGGATTCATTCGTTCTTCGTTAAGCATACACTGCATATGCATGTAGCATTTTGGACAACCGCCAAGCATAATGTCGATTCCAGCATCTGTACCTTGATCTAGCCTTTTTCTTCTTACAGCTTTTGTAGCATCATTACAGTACATCATGGAAGAAACTCCACAACAAAGAGCTCTTTCTTTGTTATTTTCTAGTTCTACCATTG
>JAYYHK010000085.1:0-3357 GCA_036148495.1 Thermoplasmatota archaeon
CTTAATTGGTCAGATGATTTGCCTCTAGCACAGGGAATTGAGTTTGGATAAATGAGTGACGGAAAAAGGCAATATTTGAAAGTCCCAAAAGACGATGCCGAAATGATGATGAACAAATTAGTTTCATCGGGTTTACTCGATGAAGAATCAGAGGTTAAGTGGGAAGGGGAGTTTGTTTCGTTTCCACTTAAGGAAGATTTAATGATAGATAGAAGTTAATCTCTCCAATCATTTTGATAGCAATATATTTCAGGAATCAGGTCGAGCATTTCATTCCAGTTTTTTTCATCAGTAGTGTCTGTAGGATTTGGAATCAGGTTGTCCACCAAGTCATCAATAGGTTGTATGCCTGTATCTTCATTAACAGTTTCCGATGAAATGATGCCTATTCCCATAGAAACTACGAGTAGATTATATTCAGGAGCTTTCCAGACCTCGCCTACATATTTTGATTCTGAACCTTTTGTTACTTTGTAATTTATTTCATCAGTACCTATTTTTTCAGTTTTCGTAGTTCCGTTGTATATAACGTATTCAGTTTCATAGCCTTGAGCAGTTTTGCGTTTTCCACTCTCCAATTCAGAATCTAATTCAATATCCTGTTCGATTGCCATTTTTTGGAATTGGTCATTCAGGATGTCTAGTGGTACAGTCTCGTCAATTTCAAATGGTACTTTTAAAACAATTACAAACAAAATAGCAGGATATCCATCATCGTTCCCCTCATTATCAATTGCATCATCTGCGTATAGATAAATACTCGTAGATGCTAATCCAAGTCCATATTCATCTATTTGTGAATATGTTTTTTTCCAACCGTTTTGATTTTCAGCATCTAAAAAGGTGGAAGGAAGTACTGCATTCGCAGGCATGTAAAGTGGCATGAGACTTAAGCAAGGTAAGACTACGCATATAGCAACAACTAGACAGGCAAATGTCCTAGCAATCATCCGATTTCGAGGCCTAGGTATTCCAGCAAGACATCTACCAGTCATGTAAATAATAATAGCCAAAGAAATTCCATATAGCATGGGAATAAGATTAGCATTGATGTGTGTTATTGCAAATGCTAAAAGCAATACTATTGAGCTAAGAACATAGCCTAAATTTCTGGACTCGATTTTGAAGTTATTAACATTGAATGCATAGTTTGCTTTAATAATTTTAACATTTAGTTTGTTCAGAATAAAATACCATCCTTTGCGTATTAATCCATCTTCAGGTTCTACATTTCTCAAAATATTCGTGTTTCTTCTATCCTTGTATATAATGTATGAACAGAGAGCTGAAATTAATAGAACAAAAAGCCAAATACTTCCAGAATCGCTAAACGAATTTAAATAATAAAATAAAAAAGCAAAAGATATTGATAACCAAGCAGATCTCAAGGGTCCAGATTCATTTTCACCTATTATTTTAATTTCTATATAATCACTATTTTCTTCCTCAGCATCAACTACAGGTTTTCCTTCGCTCCTATTTAATCCAGTCACTTGGTTTGTTTGAATTTGAAGTACTACATCATCTAGTTGTCCATTATCATCGGAAATCAACCATTTTCTATTTTCTAACCCTATTTCTAAGCAGTCTATTTTGATATATTGTCTAGCTGCAGACAAAATTATACAAATTAAAAAAAGTAAAGTTTTTCCAGAAGCAATGCTATACAATAGCATGAACGAAATTATTATTTGCCATTTCCATGAAAAACGAGGATTATTCATCCTTCCTAAATATTTTATATCTTTTGTGTTGAAATTCCATAAATTAGTTTTATTGGAAAGAAATAATCTTAAATTTGTGAGGTAGAGTTTTCCTTTTTTACTTTCAACTATCACGTCGTTATATTCGTTTAGCAATTTTTCACTGGGCAATAGCTGTTCTCTCAAATCCACAGTATCTCAATTTGGTTAAGTATATAAAATGTGTTTGTTTTAGTACATAAAAGATAAATTAATATGTAGTCTACTAGATTACAAAAATATGACTAATCTTGACATTTTGCGTTTTTTGATAGGAATAGTCATGCTTTCTTATGGCTCTTGGACAGACCTAAAGACTCGCAGAGTTCCGAATTGGGTTTGGATTTACGGAGGTTCTTCTGGTTCATTATTATTAGTTTACGAAGTAAATAGTATTTGGGAAGACTATGGTGCTTATTTGTGGGCGTTGGTGTTTGCAACTATTATTTTATTTTTTAACTCTTTTGTTGACGAATATGTTTTAGACAAAAATCAGGCATTGCTTTGGAAGTTTAGCCAGTACTTTGCAATCTTTTCCTCGCTTTATTTTTTGTTTAGTTTTGATTCTTCAGATGTGTCTATTAACAATTACCAATTGATAGACTTTATTGCAATTCCATTCTTAATGATCCTAATGTACATTTGGTTTTATTTTGGTCCTACTATAGGTGGTGCGGATGTCAAAGCTATAATGGCTATAAGTTTGATAACACCTTTTTACTTCTCATTTACTGATGACTCTTTAATCGCTTTTGATTCTCGGGGGTTTCCTTATCCATTAGTTGTCTTTATGAATTCTCTTTTGTTATATCTCCTCATTCCTTTAGGATTAGCAATTTTCAACATAGCGAAAGGCAACATTGAGAAACCTTTCTTTCAAATATTTTTTGGAATAAAAATGAATATAGGTGAGGCAAGGGAGAGTTATGTTTGGCCAATGCAGCAAGTTATTGGGAATCGCACAGTCATGGTTGCTTTTGTTAAGCATAAGTTAGATTCTGATAAGGAATGGGCAAAATTGGAAGAAAAGGGCATAGCATCTCCCTGGGTGACATTCAAAATACCTTACATTGTGCCCTTAACTTTTTCTTTTGTAATTACTGCATTATATGGAGATATTTTCTCTTTTTATATTGTGCAGCCTCTCAATTCTTTTTTTAGTTAGAAATATCAATTAGTTCGCTTAGAACTGCAGCTGTTGCTCCCCATATCTCTAAGTTAAGGATTTTGAATGTAGGAACCTTTAGCTCGTTGTTGCTTAGATTTTTTTCTTCATAGTATCCATTATCTGATTTAATTAAGTCATTAAATTTTAATAATATTAGTTCATCAACTTCATCTTTGTTAAGTTTCCAGCTAGGCTCATTTTCTGTAATTCCGATAAATGGGTGAATTAGATAATTTGAAACTGGAACTGGCAATGGAGTTAACTTTCCCAGTAGTTTAACATTTTCGGGATTGATGCCCACTTCTTCGAACGCTTCTCTTAGGGAAGTTTCTTCTAAGGATTCGTCATTCTCTTTTGAGCCACCGGGAAGCGCTATTTGCCCAGGATGATTTTTTTCATGCATTGGTCTTTTGATTAAGGGAAAATAGTATTCGTTATTTTGTTTGT
>JAYYHK010000086.1:0-3638 GCA_036148495.1 Thermoplasmatota archaeon
TACTGTCCAGCGCTTCTCCTTAATTTTTGGTTTGGCCATGTTTTCTGTATTAGTACCTCAGTACCGCTTTTCTTAATACTTGCGAAGGTCTTTTACTAACCCCTTAACACTGTAAATTTTACAATGCAGTACCCAAAAGATGTCGTTATCGTAGCTGGTGCAAGAACTGCTCATGGAAAATTTAAAGGCTCTTTGTTCAACACTTCAGCTGTTGATTTAGGAGCAATTGCAATAAAGGAAACTTTGAAGCAAGCTGAACTAGACCCTGAACTTATTGATGAAGTTATCATGGGTAATGTTTTGTCTGCTGGAATTGGACAACACCCTGCAAGACAATCTGCCATTAAAGCTGGAATTCCTGAAGAAATTCCTGCACTTACTGTAAACAAAATGTGTGGTTCAAGTATGAAAGCTATAATGCTAGCTGCTAATGCAATTAGGGCTGGAGAATCTGAAATTTTGATTGCCGGAGGAATGGAATCAATGTCTCAATCTCCTTTTACAATTCCCAGAGCTGAAGACGGTAAAGTCAGTATGGAAAAGCCCATTGACAGCATGATGAATGACGGACTTATTGATCCATTTAATGGAATGGTGATGGCACAAACGGGTAACCGAATTGCCGAGCAATTTAGTATCACCAGAGAGGAAGCTGATTTATTCGCTATTGAGTCTCACATCCGAGCTCACAATGCCCACAAAAAAGGCAATTTCAAGGAATATCATGTTGCTGTCGAGCATGAAAAAGGAATTCTAAATACAGATGAAGGAATTCGGCCTAATTCTAGCCTCGAAAGTTTGTCTGCATTAAAACCCGTTTTTGATGAAAACGGTGTTGTTACTGCAGGAAATGCAAGTCAAATTTCAGATGGTGCAGCTGCTTGCTTAGTCATGTCTAGAAGAAAAGCTGAACAACTTGAACTAACGCCTTTGGCAACTGTAACAGGATATTGTGCTACAGGAGTTGATTCTGTTGATGTTATGTCTGCTCCAATTCCTACAGTACAAAAGTTATGGAAAATGAATAATCGAGAAGGTGAAAAAGATTATGATTTATATGAGCATAACGAAGCGTTTGCTTCGGCTAGTTTAGGCGTTATGCAAGGTCTAAATTTGAAGCATGAAAAGCTGAATGTTAACGGAGGTGCTGTTGCTATGGGACACCCACTAGGAGCTTCAGGATGTAGAATTGTTTTAGCATTAATTCACGCTCTTCGCCAAAGCGGAGGAAAACGTGGATTTGCTACAGCATGTTTGGGTGGCGGTATGGCTACTGCAATTGAACTTGAGATATGAATTCCGAGCTTGACGGTAAAATTGTCCTGGTAACAGGAGGTGCTGGAGGAATCGGAAGTGTAATCTCTGAATCGTTTGCTGAACAAGGTGCAAAAGTGATTGTTCATTACAAACATTCAAAAGAAAAAGCTGAGATAGTTGCAAAAAAAATAAAAGGTGTTGCAATTTATGCTGACTTGACAGATTCTGAACAAACTAAAGAACTTTTTGATGATATCATAGATAAAGAAGGTAAAATTGACATTTGCATAGCAAATGCAGGAAAATACCCTAAAGATTACGCTCCATTATGGGAAATTGGAATTGAGCGATGGAATAATACGATTTCCACGAATTTATCGTTAACTTACAATACATCTCGCTATTTTCTAAAGCATGTTGCTGAAACTAAGAAAGGTTCATTAGTATTAATCGGATCAACTGCTGGCATATATGGGGAGGCAGGTCATGCAGATTATGCTGCCGCTAAAGGTGCTATTACCTCAGGGTTATTACGAACACTAAAGAATGATGCAGCCCAAATTGGAAATGGCGTTAGAGTTAACGCCATAGCGCCCGGATGGACTGTTAGCCAAGAGAAAATCGACAAAGGTATAGACCAAAAACGTGTAGATAGGATTACCTCAACTATGTCCTTGAAAAAGCTAGCTAAGCCGGAGGATGTTGCGAATTCCGCCATTATGTTAGCATCAGATTCCCTCTCTGGACACATAACTGGCCAAGTTATAGAGATAGCAGGAGGGATGGAAGGACGTCTGATAACTGGGACAAAATAGGTTTTAGAAATTTATTTTTAGCAAGTGTAATTCTGTCTATATTTTTATCTTTAATTATATCTTTCGTGTATGGAATTGGATTTAATCTTGTAATGTTCGTAGCTATTCAAATTTTCGTAACGATAGCTACTACTATGATTTGGCCTGCTTTAAATTCAAAATAAGTTTAAATCAGTGACTTTATGGCAATTCGTGGAAAATGATACAAATAAGGTAAGACGCCATGATATTGATTGGCTTAGAGTAATCCTATTTGCATTATTGATTCCTTTCCATGTAGGTATAGGAGTTTACTGGAATCTATACGGAGATGAGGTTAATCCTAATTTTGAAGGCATAAGTAGAGAAGAAAGGTGGGAAATAGCTGAAAATAGCAACGATTATACTTCTGAATCCGTCGATTTTCCAAGTATGCTGCTTCACTGGATGCATCAATGGAGACTTGCTGGTCTTTTCATGATTTCAGGAATGGGGACAGCATTTGCTTTCAAAAATCGGACATGGGGACTATTTCTGAAAGAGAGGTCAAAGAGGCTGCTGATTCCAATGTTAATCGGAGCTTGGACCATGGGTTTTGCCGGAAGTGTAATTACTGAAAACCAAGATTTAGACTTAACAGAATTGACATTTGAATTCTTGTGGGGCATTGTATGGAGAACTCTTTTTTTCTGGGTCCCTTTTATTGGAAAACTATATGCGCTAGGCCATCTTTGGTTCCTATGGAATTTATTCCAATATTCTTTACTTCTCACTCCTGTTTTTTATTTAGTTAGAAATTACCCTACTGGAAAGATGTCTCGATTTTTAAAATCTTTTTTCAGTTTACCAAAAAACAGTGGAACTTTGTTAATGTTACCGATTCTACTTGTGATTACAGAAGTCGTATTCAAACCTTGGTTTCCAGGGTATATTGGTGTTGGGTATGAGTGGTTCTGGTTCTTCGTTTTTTTTCTTTTCGGTTATGCTTGCATAGTCGCAAAGGATCAATACTATAATTTTATTGAGAAGCAAAGAATTTTGATTACTTCTCTTACCATTATTTGGACAATAGCATTTGTATGGATTCGCCTAGAGCAAGAAAAAAACGGTATTCCTTATGTCGATGGTGGATGGCTGGAAAATGGAATTTTACATAATGAAATGACTATTTTAGCTTGCATCATCCACAGCTTTCATGCGTGGTTTTGGTGCTTATCTATTTTCTCTTGGAGTGCTTACTTTCTCAATGTACCTAGTAAAAAATTGGCATATCTAAACCAAGGAGTTTATCCATTTTACATTGTTCATATGCCTTTAACTTTCGCTGGTTTAAAACTTGCCGGAAATTTTGGCTTGAAGAATTTTTCTGCTGTTATAATTGCTACTTGCTTCGTAACACTTACTTGCTGGTTATTCTTTGAGCTTGTAAGAAGGACAAGAATAACACGTTTCATGTTTGGGATTAAAGAATCTCGACTTTCTATCGAGGAAAAATAAACTAGTCCTTATATAGGGTCCCTTTGTGCGAGAGACCCTGCAATCACGCAACCAGACGCTCAGGGCAATTATCCCTACACCTCTTGAGAC
>JAYYHK010000087.1:0-6201 GCA_036148495.1 Thermoplasmatota archaeon
GATACATCAACTATTCTTTTCTTTGCGTCTTCTTTGACCATAGTCAATGATTCACAGCACCTCAAGGAGATAGTTTCTTCATTGCATTTTTTACAATATCTCAATTGAGTTACCATCTCTATAGACCCTAGTTTTCCTTGATTAAATCCTCTTCGAGAGGGTCTCTCTTTTAATGCAGTATTGACTAACCTTTGATTGCCGCCAGAATCTCCCAAAGGAAACAATACATGAGGTGGTGGCTTAAGTCTCCTTTCGTTTGCTTTTTCAGGACGTCCCATACTGGCACCAATCCTTGTTGGCGCTTTACATTTAATCAAAACTCCTGATAGCTGTGATAGAAGCTCTAGTGAGTCATCATACTTGCTATCTACTTTTTTAGCAACTAGTGACTTTTCATTAACATCAATACCTAACAAGCTAATCAGTGGCTGAGAACCTAAATCTAAAACTATAACATTGTCTTTAATTTCAAAATATAAACCTAATTTAACAAAAATTTCTTTATATATTTTTGAAAATCTGTTTTTTATTACTTCAGAACTATTTCTTACCAACTGATTTCTTAAATCTAAAATTTCTTGACAATCTAAATCACCCCAATTAAATGTATACTTTGGATGCATTGGAACACCATTATCCTTGCAAAAATTATAAAGAGAATCATAGGAAAAATCTCCACTATATCTATCAATTCCCTTAGACTCTACAATTAAGTCCCACCATTCATTACACCAACCTGATGGCTGTAATGGATGATTATTTTCTAAAAATTCACCAACGGGAATTAATAACTCACCTAAATCAACTATTTCTTTGACTTGGTCAACGACATCTAGGGCGTAATCGTAATCATCAAGTCTGACAAATTTCCCATTTTGCAATATGACTGAAGGCCCTTCAATGGTGTCACAAGGAGTAGATGCAGTAGCCTTACCTGGCAGCTGTAACTTTAATTGAGTTCCAATAGCTGCAAATGAATCAAGAATTAACATTGTTGAAGGATGCAATGACATGGATGCTAAACCAGCGGTTCTAGAACGACCATAGCGTAGCCTAAAACTTCCTGGTTTATCTGGGAAAGCAAATATTGGCCTACCTGCTAGTACATCCTTCAAATATTTGTGCTCTTTAACATCGCCTGATGCAGATTTACGTTTCTTTTCGGTATATGTTCTTAGAAAATCCCAGCCACTTATACCTAATTTATCTACATGTTTCAATACTTTGGCAGCTTTGAGGCAGAGACCTTCAGCAAGCACAAGGCATGCGCCCCCTCTCAAGGAATTTGTTTCAACTCGCGGTAAATCTCTGTTTCCTGCAACTTCGAGCTTGTCAGTTCTTTCGCCTGTGATACATATTGGACATGAGGTTACTATTGTATGTATCTCATCTGGACTTGGTACGTATTGTAAGTTAACTGCCCTTTTGTAAAGAGGTATCTCTTCCTTATATCTTTCAATTTCAGCAGGTGTAGGAATGTAAGGATCAAGATCAAGCTCCCTTCTAACTACGTCTGCAATTAGTACTGATAGAGCTTGGGCGGTACCACCTGCCGCACGAATAGGACCTGCATAGTATATAGAAGCACATTTCGTTTTATTACTGTTCTCTAAAGTACTAACTTTTACCACACCTTCTGTTGGAGCAACTAAGACTCCTTCCGTTAGAATTGATAGAGATGTTCTGACAGCTTGTTCTAGTGCTTTTTCTAAACCCAACTCTGATTTCAGTTTTCCTGCTAGTTCCTTTGCAATAATTAGTGCTGTAGATTCTCTATCATTTACTTCAGCTACTTCCCGAATTCTTGGAGCAATTCCTTCGGGACCAACTTGAGCCTCAACTCTCTCAGCTAAATCTTTAGCTCTTGGTATTTCAGGAGAATCTGAGGGGTCAAAACCTGCCTTTCTAACTTTCTCAACCAGTGTATAACACTTATCAGCTTTTTTTTCCAAGTTTTCAAAATAAGCCTCCATCTCATCAGACGCTATTAATACCACATTAACCCATAGAACTGCAGTTATTATCTTATTTGCTAAAAAACTTAAGCACCATAACTATCTATGTATATTGTGCGATATGCTGAGGAACTTGCTCTAATTCCTGCAAACATTACTGCAAAAGATAATAGAACAAATATTCCTCCAGCAAGAAGTCCGATAGAATGATTATATAACATAACTGAGGCCGGCAGGATCAATAAAATTGCAGAGAAGAAAGCTGAAGTTCCCATCAGCATGAATTGAACTAAAATGTCAGGATTACCACGATCACTTTCATCAAAATTTGCAAATGCACTACCGGCCCATATTCCCAGTCCTGTATTAACGAACAGAAGAATTAATAAACATTCTCCAAAAAATAAAGTTACTTCGAGCGGAAATTCTGCTAAGATACAAATTGGAAGCCAGATAGATAAAAGTCCTGGGAATGCCATAAATAAAAGCGCAAATGCCTTACCCTTCATAATCAGAAGAGATTCAACAGGATTAGACTTCATAATCCATAATCTTTTACCTTCAACACCCAATATTGTGGAACCAAGCATTGTACACTGTAGTAAAGCTCCCAAGTACAAACTGATAGCAAGCATTCCGGGATAGTATAATTTTGGAGGAAGATCTCCAACTGGCTCATTAGGGATACCAACTTTAAACCACCAGAATACCATCAATACTGATATTGAAAATGTAGAAAAGGCCGAGCTCAACACATCTCTTTCCCTAATAGATGATGTGACTTCCTTAGAACAAATAGCTGAAGCTCTACGCCCAAGAATTGAATTTAGCCATTGAAACTGTAGTATTCTAATTGGATTCTTATGTGTCGATGAATTAATTTTGTAAGACTCTAGGGCTTCTACAAAAATATTATCCATGAAATAGAAGAAAATAAGTAGTAGTATAGCGCAAATTAGGACAATAATGATAGCGAGTGTAGAATCCTGATGAGCTGCGTTAGATATTAGAAGAAGTGCAAAGAGGATAGGGAACAATACTACTAGAAAACTCAATTTCCTAGAGAAAGGATGTAAAGAACCAATTAACGAAAACATAAATCCACTCAAAGCAGATAAAAAAGAAAATAAATATACTAAAATCAGAAAATCAGTTTCTACGTAAATATTGGTTTTAGTAACAATATTTCCGGTGAAAAAAATTAAAAGCATTCCTGAAGTAAGAATCAAATTAGGAATTAAAACTGAAAAAAATTGACCCAACATTATTGATCTAGGTACTACTGGTTGAACCAAATACATGTCCATAATTTTAGATTTAACAATCTTTCTGTATGTAATGCCTGCAGATCTAAGCGTAAAAAGAGAGAAGTACACTAAAAGAATGGTACCATATCCTTCATTAGAACCTTCTGGAAAAAGCTGAGGATTTTGAATCACAAAATTCATTAGTCTAATACAAGCAAAAGAAAAAATAATTCCTAAAATCGAGATAATAAATGTCGAAGCAAAACGCTTTTTTAAAGACTGAAATGAACTTCTGAATGAAGTTCGAAATTCGGCTTCAAATATTGAATAAGAAGCATTCATCTACCAAATGACTCCATAGCTCTATCTTTTTTGGTAGCTTTCTTAAAAATTTTGTAACAGTCCTGACACAATCCTACTTTTTTGCTGGTTCCTTCCACATTCAAAGAAGAAACGGAATCTACTTTTTTACGAGAAACTGAGCGCTTTATTGGCGAATTACATGAAACCGAATTACAATTATCATTTGTTGAAGCTGAAAAATCAACATCTCGACGTTTCATGTTACACTACAGACAACAACTTACTTAAAATAGTAATATCACTTTTCCAGATTAGAACCCTTTGAATGAGAATTCATATGCCCACAATATGAACAGTAATTAGGATCATCTCCAACAAGATTTTGTTTGCAACTTAGACACTTAATGCTATCTATAGCTATCACTTTATTTCTACTTTTCTGAAAATTGATTAAATATCCAACTAGTAAAATTAAAATGATAATTGATTGGCTGTAACATACAATCTGTTCGAACTCCACAACTATGTAAGGAAATTGCTCTATAACTATATTGGGCTTATTGAAGTGTGATGTCTGGCATAAGAGGCCTTGTGGCAAAGCCTTTCAATGCAAAATTACTTCCTTCACCTACCCTGCAAACAAACAAGTCCCTATGATGCCTTGTCAAGCCGAATTCGTCTAAAGAAGAAACACCACCACAAATTTCCATTGCCATTGTCAAATGATCTGATGCCTTTCTTGAGCATTCAATTTTCACCTTTGCCGCTGACTCTCTATCTAAAGTGTTATCATCATATCTGTTTGTTAAATCAATCAACCAAGTCAAACCTTGCTCTAGTGTAATATCCATGTCAATGATAACATCCTGAACCCTTTGAAAGCTACCTATCGGTACACCAAATTGCTCTCTTTCTTGAGCATAATTTCTACATTTATCAAGCCCAAAGGCCAATGAAGCCAAAGACATCCCTGCTATAAACAATCTACCGCCGTTTAACGTCTGCGCCATTACTTTGAAACCCTCATTTTCTTTACCTAAAATGGCTTCATTAGAAACAAAAACATCATCAAAAGTAATTGAACCGGTAGATGATTGACTCCATAAATCTTTACCAGCCATTTCCTGATATGATACATTTGGATCATCCATGGGAACTATGAAACAAGTAGTTCGGTAACCTGGCTTTGAATCAGGACTCGTCATTGCGTGAACTACAACATGACTGGACCATTTTGCGTTTGTAGACCAACATTTTTCTCCTTTAATGACCCATTTATCACCCTTCTTTTTGGCTGTAACCTCCGGATTAGTAGCATCTGAGCCTCGACCTGGCTCAGATAGACCAAAGACAAACATCCTCTTTCCAGCTGCCAAATCAGGAAGATGAGCTTCTTTCTGAGAGTCTGTACCAAATAATTGCAGAGGCTTAGCTCCCAAAGACATAGCTGCTCCTGGGGTGATGGCTAAGGACTGTGAGTGATAACCCAGTGCTAGACCCATTAAAAGTAAATCTAATTGATTACCTCCTTGACCACCATATTTTTCAGATACTGTCACTCCAAACAAACCCATTTGGCCCATTTCCTCAATAATATTTTCTGGAATTAACTCATGGTTACGTTCCCAGTTTAGATAATTGGGCTCAATTCTTTCTTCTGCGAATTCACAAACTGCTTTGTAAAAAATCATTGAATCCGAAGACACCAATCTTTCCAAATAATGATCTATACGACGTTCCATTAAACTCCAACTAGATATACATTAAAGTGGTTATCGTGACCTTCCAATGGCTCCACGTGGTGGCTCTGGTTCATAATCAGCTTGTAATTCTGGAGGCCATTCCCTAGGCTTATCATCTACTCCTTGAAGAATAATATAGCCTATAATCATAACAATAAAAAGGAAACCAATTGCAGCAGGCCTACCAAAATTCAATTCATCCACAATTATTGCCCAAGATAGAGGGCCAATTATGGTTGCAAAACGCCCTACCATACTATACAATCCATAGAATTGACCAATATATCTAGGAGGTGTCAATACCAACATATACGGCCTATCGGCACACCAAGTTCCACCAAGAGCTACTCCAGCTAAAAATGGTGCCAACCATATCATCCATGTAGGTAAACCCAACCAAACTGTTGATATTAGGAGAGTGAATGATGCAAACCAGAACCACAATACTGCATTAAGAGTTGATTTAGGACCTATTATGTCAACTAAGTACCCCCAAAGAAAGCCACTTACTATTGAGGAGAAAACACCGATTAATGTGTAAACCGCAATTTCTGAATCCTCCATCCCAAATTCTTCTCTCACATAAATTGCTGCAAAAGTTATCGATGTGTTTGCTGCATCTGTGTAGAAAACTCTGCCAACCAAAAACCTAGATAATCCTGGAAAATTACCGAGCATTGAGAGCGTCCCTTTAAGTTGAGAAAAGGTTCCTGAGGTTGCATCAATTATTGAACCATCTCTAAAAAGAGGAGTGGTCTTAGTATTCATTGAGGAAAATACACACCAAATTGCGAAGAATAAAGTAGCATATCTAACCAAAGATTCCTCACTTAACCAAGCGTTTATTCCTAAAAGAATTGCCATTAATATCATCAAGCTAGGCCAAAAATTATCTCCTGGAGTCTCCTTTACAAATATAAAACACGGAATTGCAAAAATCAGGAACAAAGCTGC
>JAYYHK010000088.1:0-13046 GCA_036148495.1 Thermoplasmatota archaeon
TGCAATCAAAGCTAGAACTTTATTCTTAATTTTTGCTGCAGGCATTGAACCGACAAACATGTGAGTGAAAAATTCTTTAGTCTCTTCATCCAAAGCTGCATACTTTATCAAACTGTTTGGCATAACCATCAATAAGTGCCAGCCAACTTTTAGCCATTCCAGATCATCGCCCCATTTTGAGCTCCAAGCTCTGTGGTAGTGCATTAAATCTTGTTTGTTGAAGTTACCTTCAGGGAATAAAACGTCTAAAGATTCTGCAGCCAATCTACCAGAATCTAACGCGTAGTAGAGACCTTCTCCCGATAGTGGAGAAACAAAACCCCCTGCATCTCCCACAACCATCATTCTGTCGCCTACTGTACAACTCATTCCCATACCAACAGGAATGTTAGCGCCGGAAATCATTTTTCTATCAATTTCGATGTCTTTAGGGAACCATCCTTGTTCCTTAAGTGTTTCAACGTAATCTAGCAAATATTTTCTTTCGCTCCAACCTTTCTTCTCACTTTTTAATTTTTTAATTATATTTCTAGGACAACCTATACCTACATTAAGAACTGTATCTTTCGAGAACGACCAACCATAACCATCCAATCCATCGTATTTGATGTGGGCCATAGATATTCTTTCTTCACCGTATACCTCATCCATAAATTCTCTGCCTACATCTACTTCAAAGTAAAGCGCCATGGCAATATCTTCGTCCCTCCAATTCATAGGCATGTTTTCAATTTCCCTAATTCTTTTCGAAACTAAATCATAAGAGCCCCCTGCCCCGATAATGACCTCTCCACTTAGTTCATCGCCGTTACGTAATTTAACTAAAACTTTATCTTCAGAAACTTCGAAGTCTTTGACTGCAATTCCTTCAATCAAAGTTGCCCCTTCTGCCACAGCATATTCTACCAATTTATTATCAAATTGCAACCTACGTATATTATAGAAGAAAGGCTTCTCACTAACGTAATCTACAGGTAAAAATTCTGGACCATAAACGATTCCTCTCTGACATTTTGATTCTAAAAAATCATCCCAATTTGATATAATATGATCGAATTCTTCGATATGAACACATAAACCACCACCGCAGGCCTTTTCGCGAGGAAATTTAGCCCTGTCAATTAGAGCGACACTTTTGCCTTGTTTAGCTAAATAGTATGCTGCTGTAGCTCCAGATGGACCTGCGCCTGCTACTACAACATCGTAATGTTTCAAACTTGACCCTGCTTCCTGAAACGTGTTACATATCCTGTAATTCTGTTTCGCATAGTCAAACTTTCTACGTCAGTTAATTCTTCTACAATTGATTTATTATGGTCAAAATCTTCGTTGAATCTATCTGAATAATTTCTTACTAGTTCAATCGCAACACGTTTGATGTAAGTCGGTCTCACTCTACCCATATAGTCCGCTTTAATTTTAGGGCCTATTTATAATCTATTATTATTAGTAGTTCTCTAAAAAGCAACACAAACCAATTATATCAATGCTCTATGGATGGTTGTGTTAAATGAAGCATCAAGACTGCCAGGACTCACGGTTTACACTCGCAGAGGAATGAGGTTAGGGGTCGTACATGATGTCCTTTTGGATACTACCCAAAAAATAGTTTCGGCTTTACTGATCACCGGAACAACTCCAGACTTAGTCAAAGATGGTGCTAACATAATAATTCCATATAGATGGGTTCAGGACCTGGATGATGTTGTGATTCTAAGATATTTTCCGGACAAAATAGATTTCACAGAAAACTCTGAAAAGAACGAGTTTGAATTCGAAGATGACGACGGATTTTACGACGACTAAATTAGGCAATATTTTTTTATGTGCCTTACTGAAAGATAAAGTGAAGCCCCGTAGTGTAGTGGTCCATCATTTGAGACTCTGGATCTTGAGACCCAGGTTCGAATCCTGGCGGGGCTACCACTAATTACTCCCCTTAAATACGGAATGTGTGAATATTTGGACTGCAATCTTTGCCGTATTGCTTATCATTGCCATATTTTGCGGATGGCTGGTGTGGGTTTCAAGCATTCATAAAACAACTTTAAGAATTGAACTTAATCAGTTTGGGTATTTAGCATTATTATTATATTAAGGCTTACAAGACCCAAAATAGTATGTCAGAAATAAAGTTCGAATGGGAATCTGGAATAGAGGAAGTTTGTTCCAAATTAAAAGATAAAAAACTGATAGGTATTCAGTTGCCTGACGGACTTAAAGTTAAATCGCACACTATAACAAAGAAAATCAAAGACCTGACCGGAGCTAATGTAATTTTATGGGGAGAACCAACATACGGCGCTTGTGACTTAGCAGATAGACCTTTAGAAGAAGTAGGTGCTGATGCATTAATTCACTTAGGACATATGCCAATGCCATATCACTCTGAATTTTATGCAATTCCTACTTATTTTGTACCTGTTAAACATACTGGAAAGCTAAACCTTAAAGATCAAAGTTTAGAAAAAATACGCAAAATGTTACCCAAAAAAATAGGAATAGTAACCACTGCTCAACATTTACACATGATTGATGAAGCTACTGAAAAATTAGAGGACATTGGCTTCGATGCAAGTGTTACGAAAGGGGGGCCTCGTCTAGCTGCTGCAGGTCAACTCCTTGGATGTAATTCTTCATCGGCAAGGAGATTAAAAGTAGATGGATATTTGTATATTGGAACCGGATTATTCCACCCGCTTACTGTTGCTCTATCAACTGGAAAAAGGGTAGCATGCGTAGATCCGCACAATGCTGAAGTAAGTGAAGCTGACCCAAAACCGTTCTTAAAACAAAGATATGCTGCAATATCTCAAGCAAAAGACGCGAAAAGATGGGCTGTACTTTTTTCAAATCAGATAGGCCAAAAAAGAATTGAACTTGCTGAGAGAATGTCAAAAGCTCTGGAAGATTCTGGAAAAGAAGTAATTATGGTTGGAAGCATACATCAGTCGCATGAGCAATTACTGGGCATGGGAATTGATGCGGCTGTGATTACTGCTTGTCCTAGGCTAGCTATAGAAGATGGACCTACATGGCCCATGCCACTTCTTACAGTTCCTGAAACCCAAATTGTATTAGGTAGAATTAAACCAGACCCTTATCCATTTGATGAATTTGCATAAGGATAATCTCTTAAACTTACCCGGCCTCGAGATTTAACGTGTCTAAATTAGAAGTTGAAAATGTCATTGTCGCATCTCATTTGGGAAAAGATGTGGAGTTGATTAAACTAGCAACTGAGTTACCAAACGCTAGATACTCAAGCTCAGGAAATCCGTCAGTGATCATAGAATTGGATAGGACAAACCCTAAGTTCATAGGTCATAAAAGGCTAAAGGCAGCCGGAGTTTTGTTTAGTAACGGAAAAGTACTGGTAACTGGAATTGCTTCTCTGCAAGAAGGAAAGGAAATCATTGCAAAATTAAAAAACTCAATCAGAGACATTGATCCTAAGATTAGCACTAAGAGAGCAACCAAAATTGAAAATATGGTAACCAAAATGAAATTTGGTAGAAAATTAAATTTACAAGCCATTTCTAATGCATTACCTGGTTCTGATTATAATCCCTCAAGGTTCCAAGGACTTGTTATACGAGTTGATGAACCGTCGGCCAGTTTTATTCTTTTTGAATCAGGGATTGCAATCATAACAGACATAGTGAGTGAAGCAAAGGCAAAAAAAGCATTCAGTGAAATGGAAAAAATTGTTAAGTCCGTTGTATCGTGATTGAAAGTGGAATTACAGAAATTGAAAATGCACTAAAGAAGGCTGTCAAGAGAGACTGTAGTAGTAATATTACAGTGTCCTTTTCTGGAGGAATTGATTCAACTTTAGTTGCGTACTTAGCAAAGAAACACACTGATGTTGAATTAATCGCAGTGGGTATAGATGGTTCTCATGATATAGAAGCTGCTGAATCTGCTGCAAAATTAATAGATTCAAAACTATCGATAATTACAATGAATGAAGACGATGTTATAACTGAGGCGGCCGTCTTACAAAAAAAATTAAATTTAACTCAATTTGAAGTTGGATTTATGTTACCGTTTTGGATGGCCGCAAAAAATGCTAAAAATCCAATACTGATGTGTGGCCAAGGAGCTGACGAAGTATTTGGAGGATATGCAAGATTTCGTAAGTCAAAAGAAGACACTAATTTAATTAGAGAAACTCAATCATTATTAAAAATAATCCCTGCGCGTGAAGAAAAGATTGCGCATTTATTTGGATTAGAACTGTCGTGCCCCTACTTATCTGAAGAAGTTATAGAATCATCTAGATTATTCTCACAGAACGAACTAATTGGAATTAATGGAAAAGAGAAACTAAGAGAAGCTGCAATAAATTTAGGACTACCATCAGAAATCGCCCACAGAAAGAAGAAAGCTGCTCAGTACGGCAGCGGTAGTCAGCGAACTTTAAAGAAAAAAATGAAATATGAAATTAATTTTGAACTGAATTTCGACAGTAATAAAATTGCTAAGTCAATTAAAAAGGCCACAGACCCAGAGAACGAAGGGTGGGTTGAAAGTATTGTGAAAGATAATATCATCAAATCAAAAGTTAGAGCTGCAAGTATGGGTAGTTTAAAAGAAGCTGCTGAAGATTTTATGGCTTGTGTTTCAGTGGCTGAAAGCATATTGAAAAAGTAATAAAGGGCAACCCTGATTAAGGCAAATGAGTCAGACATTTACTCAGATGCTCGGGAAAGTAAGAGAATTTCACGATAAACATAATTTTGCAAGTAAGGAAAATAATGGCCATGATATGCCCTACAGAATTTTGCTTACGATGGAAGAATTAGGTGAATTAGCTGAGTGTTTCACAAAAGGCAAATCAAATGAAGAAAAAGCTGAAGAGTTAGCCGATATTCTAATTCTAACCTTTGGTCATGCAATAGCTATGGACGTAGATCTTGAAAGGGCCTTTAACGAAAAAATGAAAATTATAATGAAAAGACCTGCAATCAAAGGCGATTTAGGAATAAGGATAACTAATTATAAAAAAAAATAATTCGGCAAATCCCTAAATATTGCTCCCTTTAGTGAAGAATGTGTCACTGCCGAAAGATAATAAAGATTCAATACCTGAACCTACTAAAGGATTAGAAGGAGTTGTAGCAGCAGATACAAATTTAAGCTCAGTTAACGGGGAAAAAGGCATTCTAAGATATTGTGGATTTAATATTGACGATTTAGCTTTAGACACTACTTTTGAAGAAACCATATGTATTCTATATGATTATGAACTTCCTACAGAAGACCGCTTGAACGAAATGACTAAAAATATAGGCGAAGCAAGAGTTCTACCTGATGAAGTAGTTGAAGTTATTACCAAATTAGTGGGAAAAACTTCGCCTATGAGTACTCTGAGAACCGTTGTATCTGCTCTTGGCCATTATGAAAAAAATGTACCACTTAACGAACTAGCTCCTAAAGCTCTGAGACTTGTTGGTCAAATTGCAACCGCTGTTGCAATGATACACCGCTTAAGAGAAGGTCTCCCAATAATAAAGGCTGACCCTGAACGAGGCCATGCTGAAGATTTTCTGAGAATGCTTCATGGCAATGAACCATCAAAAATTCAGATTAATGCTTTAAATCTTTACCTCATATTGCTAGCTGATCACGGATTTAATGCTTCTACTTTCTCTGCAAGGGTAACTGCTGGAACCTTAGCAAATTTACACTCTGCAATTACTTCTGCGGTAGGTACTTTGAGTGGTCCACTGCACGGAGGAGCAAATGAGAAAGCTATGGACATGATTCTGGAAGTTGGTAAGCCAGAAAATGCTTCGAAGTATATTGAAAATGCCTTCAATAATAAGCAAAAAATTATGGGTTTTGGCCACAGAGTTTACAAAGTTGATGATGCTAGAAGAATTCATCTAAAAAATATGACCGAGTTAGTCTGCAAAGAAAATGGCAACATGGAAATTTACAGAACTGCTGAGGAAATCGAGAAACAAGTGAGGAAAAGAAAATCAATTATAACAAATGTTGACTTTTATTCAGCTCCTTTACTTTATGAATTAGGAATTCCTACTGATTTATTCACGCCTCTTTTCGCCATGTCGAGAGTGGCTGGTTGGACCGCACATGTTTTAGAACAATACAAGAATAATCGATTGATTCGTCCAAGAGCTAGGTATGTTGGCCAAATCGACCGAACATTCACACCTCTTCAGCATCGCAGCGAAAAACGATTTTAATAAGTACTTTCTCGGTCAATGAATGTTAACCATTGATGAGGCTAGATATGCTCTCAAAGAAGGCAAAATTATTGTTTATCCGACTGACACGGTATGGGGAATAGGATGCAATCCCTTTCAACAAGAATCTGTAAACACTCTATTCACTGTAAAAGGTAAAAAGGAAAACGGAGTGAGCATCTTAGTTAACAACATAGACTTAATCTCTGAATACTGTGTTACTAGTGCAAAACAAAAAAACATTATTGAAAAATTATTTCCTGGACCTGTGACTGCAATACTGAAATCTAAGGTTGAATTTGCTGAAGGAGTTACAAGGAACGGAAATATTGCAATAAGAATACCAAAAAACAGCACATCTATATCTCTTGCTAAAGATAATCCAATAATTACTACCAGTGCAAATATTCACGGAGAAAGTATCGCCAAAAATTTAAATGAAGCAAAAGAAATATTCGGTAATTCTTGTATCTATCTAGATGGTGAAAAGCCTGCTGGAGTTGAGTCTACTATTATAGATTTAACTAAAGATACTCCTAAAATAGTACGCATCGGTGCTTTATACGGTGACACACTAGAGGAAATACTTGAGTATTGAGGAATTAGAAAAATGGAAAAAAGCAGGTAAGCTTGCTCACGAGGCTCTACACTTTGGTAAGAACCTAATTCAAGAAAATAGTTCGATGCTAGATGTAACTGAAGAAATTGAAAAATACGTATTCGACAACGGGGGAAAATTAGCATTCCCAACAAATTTAGCAATAAACAATGTGGGAGCACATTGGACTCCGTCAAGTAAAACCACAGAAGTATTCAGCAAAGGAGATTTAGTTAAGTTAGATGTTGGTGTTCATATTGATGGATATATTGGCGATAATGCACTGACTGTAGAAATTGGTACTTCAAAATATTCTAAATTGGTTGATACATCACGAGAGGCACTAAATGCTGCTATTGAAGTGGCTGGACCTGGAATTAACGTAGGAATGATAGGCTATGCTGTTCAGACGACTATTGAAAACCGTGGATACAAACCCATTGCCAATTTAACTGGCCATGGAATCAAAAGATATAACCTTCATAGTGGAATTTCAGTTCCCAATGTAAAAGAAAATGGAGGTACTGTGCTAAAGCCCGGAGACATTATTGCAATTGAACCTTTCGTAACTGATGGTGCAGGAAGAGTTGGAGGAAAACGGAACTCAAATATTTATCATATAAGGCAAATTCGAAACATAAAAGATGAAAAAGCTTCTAAAATGATTAATGAAATTCAGCATAGATACAAAGGACTCCCTTTCGCAGAGAGATGGTTACACAATATCCAAGAAAATGATGCTTCTAACAGTTTGAACAAGCTGATGAGAGCTGGAATGGTATCATATTACCCTATTCTTGATGAATTAGGAGATGGAATGGTTGCCCAGTCTGAACATACCGTTTTGATCACAAACTCAGGTTCTGAGGTTCTTACAAATTGAACGATTCTGAAGCATTTAGTAGACTAAAGGGAGTCGTAAAGTCGCCATTGCTACAATTAAACATTGTAGCTGCAATAACTGGAGCAAGTGCTGCAATTTTAACTTGGATTTTCATTTCTATGACTGGAGTTATGCAGAATTTATTCTACGGCAATTCTCTTGTTCACAATAATGTCTCTGAATCTGATACTCCATGGCTCATTATCTTCATACCGGCTTTAGGAGGTCTTATTGCTGGATTTATAATTGAATATTGGTCTAGAGAGGCAAAAGGAGTTGGTGTGCCACTAGTAATGGAAGCTGTAGCTTTCAAACAAGCTAGATTAAGTGCAAAGCAAGGCTTAGCCAAATGTGCTGCCGCAATAACAAGTGTGGGTACTGGAATGTCACTAGGACGCGTCGGACCAATGGTTGTTATATCATCAACACTGGCTTCAGAAATCGGACAACGAACTGGGAAGACAGTAGATGAAACAAGAACTATAGTAGGTTGCGGGGCCGCGGCCGCAATTACAACTGCATTCAATGCACCTTTAGGAGGTGTGTTGTTTGCAATTGAACTAATTTTGGCTGAACTAAAAACTAAATCGTTCATTCCAATAGTTGTTGCCGCTGTTATAGCAACTACAGTAGCAAGAAGTTTGACCGGAGACGTGGCTGCCTTTGATAGTATTCCACAATATAAATTAGGTTCTGCTATTGAATATCCTTTTTACATTATACTTGGAATTTTAACTGGTCTAGCAGCATCTATATTCATTAAATCACTCAACTTTGTTGAAATTGAATTTGAAAGGCTAAAATCGATTCCTGTACCTCTAAAAACCTGCCTTGGTGGCTTATTCGTGGGAATTATAGCGCTTTCTTTTCCGCACGTTTTAGGCAATGGGTTTGATGTAACCTCTGACCTAATCTCATTAGACAGTGATGAAAGTGGAAATATAGTTGTTGGAAAAAATTTAACGAACAACGAGAATAGTGACTCTATTATAGACGAATTACTTATTTTCATCATATCTATAATGGCTCTGAAAATTATTGCTACCTCTGTGTCTATAGGTTCTGGTGGTTCGGGAGGGATTTTTACACCTAGCCTATTCATTGGTGCTGCGATTGGAGCTGGAATGGGTTTGTTTATGAATGACCTAGGAATTATTACTCATCCTGGAGCATTTGCCCTTGTTGGAATGGCTGCATTTGTTGCTTCGACAACAAGAGCGACCTTAACAGCTATTGTTTTGCTTTTCGAGATGACTGCTACGTACGAAATTATCTTGCCATTAATGCTTTCCTGTGTAGTAGCTGACGCAACATGCTACGTAGTCTCCAAGGAATCAGCATACACTTCAAAATTAGCTAGAATGGGAATAAATATTGATCTTGGAGCGGAACAAGATCTCATGCGAATGATTACAGTAAAGGAAGCGATGAGTAATGAAGTAATGACAATAACTCCAGATAAACCTCTTGAATTAGCACTGCAGATAATAGAAGATACTGGACACATGAGTTTGCCTGTTATAGATGATGATGGAAAACTTTATGGAATTATAACTTGGACGGATATTCATAACGCTGCAATAAAGCATGAAAGGCATCTAACTATCAAAGACTATTGCGTTACCGACTTAATTACTGTAAATCCAAGAGACACATTATCAGAAGCTCTGGATTGCTTAGGTTCCAGAGAGATTAGCCATTTGCCTGTAGTTGATGTATCTGATAAGAAAAAATTAATAGGAATTATTACGAAAGGCGACATAATTAAGGCATATAATCGTCAGAGACTTACACGGAAAAAAATGAGTCTAGATGAGAAATAGATTAGAAACAAGCTTTTAATTGAGAAGTATAGATACAATAAAATGTCGCCTAACAAAGACGATGACGAAATTAGACTCGGAGATGCTGATAGTGGTGTTAAAGCCAAAAGCTCGCCGTCTCTAACTAGTTTGTTTGAAAGGTTAGTCGAAGTAGTAAAAAAATATTGGTGAAAATATGGGTTGGTTTGGAGGAAAAAAGAAAAAAGCAAAAAAGAGTGCCCCGGTCTTGGAGCCTGTAGGTAATACAGTAAATACTGCTGTTCCAGCAGTTCAAGCTGCTCCAGCAGTTCAAGCAACACCTGCTGTTCAGGCCGCACCCGCCGTTCAAGCAACACCCGCTGTTCAAGCAACACCCGCTGTTCAGGCCGCACCCGCTGTTCAACCTGTTGTTGAAATTGCTCCAGTAGGGGCTGTAGCCGACACTAATATTTCAGTAACTACAGACACAAATAAGAATAAAAATAGTAATGAGTGGTCAAAGAAAAGTAATAAGCCATTATTTGACATTCATAAGAAACTTGACTATATGATGGATTCTAAAGGTAAAAGCTTAGAAGATAGGTACAGTGAAAGGTTTGGTGATAAGTTACCTGAATCTGTAGCTGCAGATTCTGCAAGAAAAGAATACAATGAAAAGAAAGCTACACAAAAAGATAAACCAAAAATTGTTTTTAAACAAAAATCGCAATTAAAACTTACACCAAAAAAAGAAAGTAAAAAGGAATCTAAAATAGAGACTAGTACGAAAAAAGAAACTAAAGAAGATGTTGCTCCAAAATCCAAACAAATTCTAACCAAAACAGGAAGCGCAGTAGGACGAAGTGCAGATATGATGAAATCTAGTATTGGAAGAGGGGCAGGAGCTGTTAAGTCCGGAATTGGAAGAGGAACTTCTGCAGTAAAATCTAGTTTTGGTAAAGGAGCCGGCGCTGTCAAGAGTGGATTTAGTAGAAGTACTTCAGCAATAAAAGGCCTGTTTAGTAAGAATAAGAATGAAAAAAATGAAGATAGAAGTCCAGAAGTAAAAGATTACAAAAAAATGAAAGTAGCTGATTTAAAAGCCGAACTCAAAGAAAAAGGACTTTCAACTGCGGGCAAAAAAGCCGATTTGATTAAAAGATTAGAAAGTTAAATCATTCGTATTCGTCAAGAAATTCGCCGCAGAAAGGACAGGCTTTCCAGTCTTTTTTTACAGGTTCATTGCAGCTACCACAGTATTCTTGATTAGATTCTGCAACATCTATTTTACCCTCTATTTCTGGAAAGTTTTGATTTGCAAGAGGAAGTTTTTCATCCATTTTACTCAGTTTTTCACCGTAACCTTCCTCCAGTTCACCAGAGGTACTAGAACCTAGATTCCCAATTAGTTCATCTAATAACTCGTGTTCATTACTTACAATTTCTTTAGTAACTTGCCTGCTTGTTCCGTCAACAGATTCTTCTTCCACAGCTTGTTCAAGTGGAATTAATTTTGCGACTTTCTTAAATTTATTTGTTTTTTTCTTTCGGTTTGAATTCCCTGTCATGAGATCAAAAAATAAGAAAAATAAAGTAAGTAATACAAAAAATATAGGTGATTTTAAAGGCGATTCAAAAGGAATATTTTGTCCCAATATAGATTCAAAATACCTGTGAGGCAACAAAAGCATAACAAAAACCCATCGCAACAACCAAAAGAAAAATGATTTTCTTTTATTGGTCAAAATCAATAGTAACGAGCATAACGAAGAAGACACAAAAATAGCAAAAAGAAGTAAACCACTATCTAAAAAATCTTCAATATCACTAAGAAATTTATTCACATTTACAGAACTTTAAGGGCATAAAAAAAATTACCTGTGAGTAATTATGCTAACAACGTCTCCATCTGAAACTTCATGATTTATTCCTACTGTTTGACCTGGAAACTTGGCTGAAGGACCCCATATCTGTGAATACCTAAACTTTCGAACAAAATCACGATGCAATCTTTGACATATTTCAGTAATTGTAGTACCTTTCCTTACAACCATTGGTTCTTCTAAATCTGCTTTTTCTCCTTGAGGTTTCATGAATATTGAAATAAATTCCAGTGAATTATAAATTTGCTCTTTTAACTTCTCAATACCTAAGCCAGATGGTGCTGCTACCTCTACTGTCTTTACCGAACCACATAGCTTCTTAATTTTCTTGATATCTGCTGGTTTAACCATATCAACTTTACTTATGACATTGAATGAAGGCGTGTAAACCCTGGTTCCTGAAAGAATATCGACTATATCGTCTATAGTTACTCTTTCCCTAAACACTACTTGAGCATTTACTATACCATATTCTCTGACGATACTCTTGATAGCTTCATCCTCTAACTCTTGATCAATAGTAGAAATCACTTCGATTCCGCCGATTCCTGTTTTAGATATGCTGCCATTAGGTGGACGACTATTCAAACGAACACCAGAATCAGTCAGCTCTTTCAAAATCACATGAGGTGCTGGTTCTGTTGCATCTATAACATGAACTATTAAGTCGGCAGAACGGATGACTGACAACACTTCTTTACCTCTACCTGCGCCTCTTGCTGCACCTTCAATAAGTCCCGGAAGATCAAGTATTTGGATATTTGCATCTCTGTACTTCAATACACCAGGAACTACATCTAAAGTTGTAAACGCATATGATCCGGTTTCACTTTCAGCATCTGTTAAACTGTTCAATAGTGTGGATTTCCCTACACTTGGCAATCCAACTAAAGCTACTGTCGCGTCGCCAGCTTTTCTAACTCCGTAGCCACTTCCTTTAGGGCCAGACGAACTTGTAACAACTTCTTCCCTCAACTGTGCTAGCTTAGCTTTTAACTTACCAACATGATGCTGAGTTGCCTTGTTGTACTTAGTGTTGGCAATTTCTTCCTCAATTTCAGCTATCTTATCAGTAAGTGACACAAATGTTGAGGATTAGGGGGGATTAAACGTATTGAGTTGAGAAAACTATAAAGTTATGCTACTAATGAAATTATATGGCATACCCTCCTAACAACAACAATTTATCTGAGGCAAAAACGACTATTGTTAATATTTTAAAAATGGAAGGATACAAATTAGATTCTGGCAGCTTATTTCTGGCTTTTAAGGATGCTGGCGGTGAAATGGCACAATTTGCCCCATCGCTCGAGGAACTACAAGATGAGAAAATAATAAAATCCGATAGCGAAGGAAACATAATGACAGTTGAAGATTTCCGAAGAGAAAAATCTCAGAATGAGGAGGAAGAAGAGATTGAGGTCAAGCCTGAGAAAAGTACAACTTCATTTGAGAATACTTCTGAAAATAAGGTTGATGAAGGAGACCACAACGATACAAAAATGGAAAGTATGTTACGTAAAAAAGAAGAAACTGATACATGGATTGTTGAAAAAGCGATAAATGGTTCTAAAACAAATGAAAATTTAAGCTTAGAAATTACTGAACTGAGAAAGAGAGTAGACAATCTTGAAAAAATATTAAAAAAAATCAGTGAGGCATTAAATTAATTGGTAGTTAAAGAAA
>JAYYHK010000089.1:0-3905 GCA_036148495.1 Thermoplasmatota archaeon
GTATTTGTAGATCTAGTTGATGGAGATTTGAATAGCTTAGAGAACAGCTTAGAAAATTTATCAATATTTTTTTATGAATCCCTTTGGCCGCCTAACTGGAAAGTTTTAGAGGCTAGGTCATATCCAGTATGCGATAGAAATTGGGATATTCTCTGTTCACCTGCATACATTGGAATAGTTGAAACATTAAAGATTGCTTTTGTTTCTACTGGCCTTGGATTTATCATTAGTTTACCTCTTGCAACGCTTGCTTCTAGAAATTTGCAAAACGATTCAATCGCTATACCCTTTAGGCTATTACTTTCAGGAATGCGAACGCTGCCTAGCTTAATTTGGGCAATTTTCTTCGTTATTTTAGTGGGATTAGGTCCAGTTTCCGGAGTTTTGGCTATGACCTTTTACACCATTGGTTACCTTGGCAAATTACAATATGAAACAATTGAAGGTTTATCTAAAGATCCATTGGATGCAGCTAAAGCAATGGGTCTCAGTAATATTGAAATAATCACAAGAGTAGTTGTTCCAGAATCAGCTAACAATTTAATCTCACAACTACTATTTATGTTTGAATATAATGTAAGGCACGGTTCGGTTATAGGCATTGTCGGAGCAGGAGGTATTGGATACTACATCTCTACTTATCTTAAATTTTTACAATATGACAAAGTAATGGCTTTGTTAATTGTATTATTTTTCGTAGTGGTAATTATTGACTTGCTCTCAATCAAGGCCCGCTCATATTTTGTTGAAGATGCAAGTTTAAAGTATCCAAGTATGATACGTATGATTTTAGGAGTTAAATAAATATGAATTACAAATTTGTCGGAACAGGTATCATAGCTATTTTGCTAATTGCAGGTGCCACCTGGTTCTTCATGATTAGTTCATATGAAGAAGATTTAGGAACTAATAACGAGTATGCAGCAGTAGATTCACCAAGCAATTTAACTACCGAAAAAAACAATTCATTATTTGACATTTCATTTTCAAAGTCAGATGAGCCGTTAGAATGGTCTAAACTAACTATTAGTATAGATAACGGAACTGAGCGAATGGATTGCTCTAAAGGCAATTTCACATCAAATGAAATTGGTAAGTCTAAAGTTAATCCTAAATTGAGTTCCGATGGGATGACTTTTTCTGTGATGATTGATGCAACCTCTGAGGAGGATTTTACTTATCTTGATTTGCCAAATCTTATTGAAGGAAATACGTCAAACTTCATTTTAAGGTTTTCAAAGACAGATATTTTTTTGTCAGATAATGTAACAGGAACAATTATCGAGGGGAAAAACTTTGAAGAAGTATCATTAGTTCCAGATCAAGATTTTACAGAAGATAGTAGTGAAAGATTAGATTGGTACGACTATAAAATTAGTACACATAGAATAGAACCCGAAGATAAAATATACGTAATTAATAACGGTGGACAATTTTTTAAAATTAAATTTTTAAGTTATTACAATGATAATGATGACCCGCGTCATATTTCATTTCTTGTTGCAGCATTAGAAGGTTCAGACTTTCCTGCACTTTCTAATCCATTACTAGTTAGTCCTGCAAAATGTACCATAATTGAATCATCATCAAATCCCGACTTTTGGGAGCAGGATGAGCAAATAATGATTTATGAAAATGATTTTGATATTTGTTCAGACACTTGTACTATCAAAATATTTATTACGTATGAGAATATTTCGGTCAAGGGTACACAACAAATAAATTTATTGTAGTTATTGATTATTTGCTGCATCTGGAGATTGTGGAGTGATAAATATTTGGTCTTCATTTGGATTTATTATTGGTAATATCATGTTTGAAGTTGAAGTTAGTACATGTATTGGACAGGCATTACCGCAAAGTGGAGCTAAGTAATCTTCACCAGAGTCCGTCAAAACTAATCTTATTCCATGTCCCGCTGGAATGGTAGCATCTATGGCTTGGAATTCCATCATCATCATTACTCTATCATTTGGCAGTACAGTTTGTGGTTCGGAACCGCCAGCATGATAACGAATGTCCATTGTTGCATGACCTAGTCTCATTCCTGTGCTTGCATCCTGCATTTCAGCAAAAATTTGTCCCCCGTCAAAAAAAGCAATTGTATCTAGGTGAAGTCTAACAAGTCCTGATATATGAGTAATATCAGTTTCTGAAATAGCAGGACAGTCTAGAGTAATACTCTGTTGAGTCACTCCTCCAACCACCGAAAGTCCAGTTACAAAAGCTCCTGAACTCTGACAATCTGCTAACGAGATAGTTTTCTTTTCATTATTTTTAGGAGGCCATGTATTTTCAACTCTCCATTGCCCATCATTGCTCTGCACTTGAACATTTAAATTTGGTTTTGGTCCTATTCCTTTAAGATAATATTCAAACCATTCAAATAAATCTTGAGCCCAGTCCCATCTAGTCATATTGTGTATAGCTTCAGCCCCATATCCCGTTTCTTGCGCATTGTGTTTCGTCCATTGGTCAGGATAATTATGTTCCCATTGTCCAAGCATTCCTTTCACATCAAAACCGGCTTCTTCATATCGTTGATACCAAGGATTTCCGTCAGGACTACTGAATACTTGGTGAGGATCAACATTCCAGTCTTGCATTCCTTGTATCCAGTAAACAGATCCTTTCCAATTTTGAAATGCTTTATCAATGTGAGATCTTTCGTTATAGTAATTTTCCATGTATGGGTCTAGTTCACCAGCCCCGTATGTTACAGGTCCAGCAAATAGTCCCTCTAATATGTCGGGACACACATTGTCCAAGTCATCTGCATTATAGTCAACAGTACTTGAAAAATAATTCATATGCATTACTTGTGACCGAGCTTCAGCACTTCCGTTTTTGTAAAGTAAGGGATGTAATGCAGTTGTACCACTAATTGGAACGATTGTCTTCAGGTATTCACTCCCTATAGCGGCTGCTTCCCATTGTGTAGCACCCTCATAGGACTTACCATACAGACCTACGTGTCCATTACTCCATTCTTGGCTTCCTAGCCACTCAACGGCGTTATGGATACCTAAGCCCTCGCCTGCACCTCTATAGTCAAAACATCCGGTAGATAGTTCAGTTCCAAATACAGCTACTTGAGCAAAGGCATATCCGTGCGGTACAAAATTTTCATAAATAAACTCACCTCTACCTGCACTAACTATACCAGTATGTCCTGATTCATCCCCAGGTTGTCCGTATGAAAAATATGGGCTAATTATTGCTATTATAGGAACTTTTTCACCTTTAAGTGTATTACTTGGTAGCCAATATGAGAGATGTACATCAGCTTCTGTAGGTCCACTTTCCCAAACATCACTAGTATCAACAGTAAAAGTGGCCTCCTGAACATCTAATGCATAATGAGGGCCTTGCTCTAAAACTCTAGAAAAGCTGTGAGTCATGTCCCAATCCAAGGCATATCTGCTCTTAAGATCAGGATAGTAATCTTCGCTTGAAGAGTCTTTCATGCATCCTGTCAGTGATGCTGACAGGACCAGTAAAATGCATAAAACACTCTTATTCATAATCATTAAATACCTACGATATAAATTATTATTCTTAAGTGTCTTTTTAGGGCAGCCGAAAGTAACCTTTAATGAGCCTCTCTAATAATCAAGGTATACATTAGATGTCTAAATTCGAAAGATTGGAAACAATAGATGATATCGTTGAAGAATATTGCGTATCTAGTAGTCCAATAAAGAGCAGGATTTATGTTTCGTTAGGTTATCTTTTTGTCTTTTTTGCAATAATCGGAATTTGGATTCCAGGATGGCCCACAGTCTCTTGGGCAGTTCCAGCAGCTTTTCTCTTCTCTTTATCTAATGAAACACTTTTCCGCTGGTCATTATCAAATAAGTATTTCGGAAAGGCATTGTTCGAGTATTATGCAACCGGTAAGACAC
>JAYYHK010000090.1:0-4632 GCA_036148495.1 Thermoplasmatota archaeon
AAAAGCTATTACAGCTAATCCGAAAGGAACGTAATATGACCGATACCATGGCACCATGCGTTTAAACGACGGACTTAGGTTATTATACTTTGTTCAACAACATTCTATAAATACGGCAAGCCTAACCTCCTTATGTCAAGAGCGTTTACAGCTTTATTATTGGTCGTGTCACTTGTTTCAGGGATATTTTTCTTTGTACCAAGCAACAGTGCTGAATACGATGAAGATTTTTACGAATATCAGCCTTTTTTGCAGTATGATTTTAATCTTCACGAACTAGATTTGAAAAATTACGATGAAAATAATCCTCAAGAATTTTCTGGTTCAGTGTACATGAGGAGAGAATATTCAACCGAAGAATCAGAAACTTTTAGACAACTTTTAGTTAAAAACTATCAATTATTCATCTTAGATGAGCAATACAGAGAAGAAGTTACTTCAAAACTTGATGATGTTGCTAACGGCACATTGTCTGCAGATGATGCACTAGGTTTGATTTCCAATTTAACATCATCCTACGAAGGTAAAGCTAAGGACTTAATTAATGAGAATGCTACCCTAGACAGTTTAATCACATTAGAAATGATTAGCTGGGTGCGTGAAAACTTCATAATTGAGTCAATGGTAGATGGAGTACCTCGAGGTTTAATGTCTCAACGAATTACTAACATTAATGAGTCGATTGAAAGCAATGCTACCTCTGCTGAAAAATTAGGAGCAATACATCATGAAATGCTTAATGAAAGATATAATGAGCCTGAGGATATCGCTCCAGAAGGGCCAATTCTAATGATTAATGGCATTCAGGCAGAATGGGATTATTGGGAATTTGAGAGTGTTGGTCCTACTTCTAGTCTTTTGGGTACTTTCTCAGATAAATCAGAGGACAGATTATGGATTGGTCAATGGATGCATGTCTCTTTTCCAAATAGTTCTCACACTCCAGGAAATCACTCTATTTCATTCGAGTGGCCAGATGAAGATTTTAAAGGTAAGGAAACAAATTTTTATTTTAGCTTGGGTTATGGAGAAGTATTTACCAGCATTAACGCAGAGAGTTCAAATGTGTGGCCGTATGAAACAGACACTTTTTACAGGCCACCATATGAATGGATTGGATTTTCAGCAGAAAACGGAACTGTAGGTAAATTTGAAGCAACATTTGGGCAAGGATATGCAGACTATGGTTCGTATGATTGGTATGAGTCAATGGAGTATGCCCAAACGTTAACTTACGAAGGAGTTAGCGGCCACCTTGCTACAATAAATAGCGAAGAAGAAGCTGAATTAATTTTCTCCCTATTGGATGGTCAATCATATTGGCTTGGAGGCTTTCATAATATGGAAAGTCCAAACTACATGGAACCTTCAGATGGCTGGGAATGGGTGACTGGTGAAAATTTCAGCGTTAACTTATGGGGAGAAGGAGAGCCAAATGAAGCTGGCCCAGAGGATTGCCTAGAAGTATGGGGCTTTGATAAGATATTAAATGATAATCGCTGTCATCTTGGATGGATGGGGATGGTAGTAGAATTTGAGATGAATGGCACTAATCACTATGAAGCTCTCGTTCCAACATGGGAATGGGATGACAATAATCAAACAGATGTTTTGACTTACGTTAATGCAGTACCACTAACTGATGAAGAGAGAAACGACATTCTCAAGGAAGAAGGAGATCCTGATGTTGACAATGATGGTATAGTGGACAAATTTGATGAAGATGATGACAACGATGGAATTCTAGATGAAAATGATATGGATGATGATAATGACGGAATTGACGATGATAGTGATAGATGTCCTGGAACACCAGCTGGTGAAAGGGTGGACGTAGATGGATGTTCTTCGTCGCAAATTCTTAAAGAGGTAACAGAAGACGGCAATTTACCAGGATTTAATTTCATATTTGCTTTATTATCTATTTTATTGATTGCTCATTCTAGAAAGATAAAAAATTAAATTTATGACACAATTAGACCATTCTAGATTATCTGATTTTATCGATCAAAAGTGGGACGAGTCGGCCCTTCCGAGCCTAAGTGAGTTCATAGAAATTCCAGCTTTGTCGCCTTCATTTGATCCAGATTGGGAAGAAAATGGGTATCTAGATGCTGCAATTGAAACATTCATTTCTTGGATTAAGAGTTTGAGCTTGAAAGGTGTTAGCATTTCCGTACATCGCTTGAAAAAGCGTTCACCTCTACTTCTGGTAAACATTAATGGCGATTCTGAAGGTGAAGTTTTATTTTATTCGCATTTGGATAAACAACCCGAGGCAACAGGATGGTCTGACGGCAAAGGTCCATGGAAGGCAGTTGTTGAAGATGATTGGCTATTTGGTAGAGGAAGTGTAGATGATGGATATGGTGGATACGCAGGAATTCTATCGATTCTGGGGCTACAAGAACAAGGTATATCTCATCCAACTTGCAGATTTCTAATTGAGACAGGTGAAGAAAGTGGTTCACCTGATTTGGAATTGTATCTTGATGAATTAAAATCACACCTAGGTACTCCTGACTTGGTTATTGTCCTAGATACGGGAGGAATGGACTACGACAGACTGTGGATTACACAAAGTTTGAGAGGAATAGTGGCAGGTACTTTGTCTGTTAAGGTATCATCAGTAGGCGTACATTCAGGCCACGGAAGTGGAGTAATGCCATCATCATTTAGATTAGCTAGACAATTGTTATCTAGGCTGGAAGATGAGAATACAGGAGAAATTCTTCCTGAGTGGCTTCATACAGAAATAAGCGATGATATGAAGGAAACGAGTTCAAAAATTATTAAATTGAAAGATGGCAAAATAAAAGATTTTCCTCTATTAGATGGCGTAATGAAGCAAGTTGAAGATCCATTGGATATTTTTTTAACTATGAATCTAAAGCCCAGTCTTTCAGTAATTGGAGCAGATGGAATCCCTTCAATAGAGTCTGCAGGTAATGTGTTGAGGACTAATACTGACTTGAAAATTTCAATTAGGACACCTCCAGGTGTTGATGCTACAAAGGTTGCAAGGAAGGTAGAAGCTTTATTAGAAGAAAATCCTCCCAATGGGGCGCATGTTTCAGCTAAGATGACAGAAGTAGCAAATGGTTTTTTAGCTCCTGATTTACCAGAAAAAGTAGCATCAGACTTGGACGCTGCTTGCATTGAATTCTACGGAAAACCATCTATGGATTTATTTATCGGTGGAACTATTCCCGTGATGGCTATGCTTCAATCCAGGTATTCGAATTCTAAGTTCATTATAACTGGCGCAGGGGGGCCTGGTGGTAACGCCCATGGTCCGGATGAGAAATTACATATCCCAACAGCAAAAAAAGTTACTAAATGTATCTCTTTTGCGGTTAAAAGTTTTGCAGATTATCGTCGACAAAGTACAGTTTAAGTGGATTGTTGGCACTAGTAATAGATAGTTAGTCACCAGTTTATCAACTTTTAAATAACTTCCTGCACAAAATAGATCATGAACGCAACAATAGTTGAACAAATTATCAGGCTAGTGCCTGCCGTAGTCGCCATGGCGGTTTTTTCGGTATTCACTGTCTTGAAAATTATGAAAGATTACGCTCCGTTCATGTTTACGCCAATTGTAATCATGATGGCTCTGAGCGTTGGTATTGATCAAGCTAGCAACGCAGCTAGTGCAGAAGAACATGGCGATGATGTTACTCACATCTACGTCAGCGGAGGTTCGATGTCCGATCCTTACTATCAGTTCTACTCAGATTCTGAAGGTACAACTGAAGTTAGTGAACTAGATATCACACACTCTTACACATTTCACAGACTGAACGGGGCTACAAGCCATCCTTTCTACGTAAGTGATTCGGGGTATGAGCAAGAATCTAGTGCCAATGTAATTATAACTGGCGACGGTTCAAGTAATTCAGGTATATCTGGTTCCGAAACATTTACAATCTCATTTGCAGATGATTTCACAGTAGATGATACCTTGAGTTTTTACTGCACCGTGCACTCAAGCATGATTGGTGAATTCTCACTTACAGAAACTGTCACACTTCCTAACATACCAGCAACAGCAGCTTCAACCGGTAATCACAGTTCACTTGTTGCAGCGCTCTCACATGCTGACCTTGTAGGCGTATTGTCAGGAGAAGGCCCTTACACTGTTTTTGCACCTACAGATGAAGCATTTGAGGAACTTGGGCTTAACTTAAGCGAATATGATACTGAAGAAGAGAACAATACTCTTGCAATGATTTTGTCATATCACGTTACGATGGGTAGTGTAATGTCAAGCGACCTTTCAGACGGAATGGAAATTAACACACTGATACAAGAGCCAATATCAGTTAACATCTACGGCCAAGGTGCTGTAGTCCTTAACGGTGAAGCCACTGTAACTGCTGCCGACGTGGAAACATCTAACGGTATTATTCATGTTATTGATAAAGTCTTGATGCCACCCTCAATGTCACCAGACACTCCAAGTGAAGGTGAGATATGTTATGACATGGACACTCACACTGTTGATTTAAGCAAAACAGAAGAGACTTGTGAGAAAATGTGGGTTCCTTCAGTAGACATTCCAACTACTGCAGCAGCCACCACTATTCACACATCTTTGGTAGCAGCATTAGAAAAAGCTAATTTAACAAC
>JAYYHK010000091.1:0-4187 GCA_036148495.1 Thermoplasmatota archaeon
TAGCATGAGCACTAAAAAGAAAGTCAAACTTTCAGAGGGAGAAGCTCTAAAAAATAAAGATGGAAAAGAATCTGAAAAGAAAGTTCAAATTTGGATTCCAAAGTCTACAATAGCATATGAAGAAGAAAAATTAAAATTGCAAATTGAACTTCTTAAATTGCAAAATCACGTTAAGAAAACAGGTCAAAGAATAGTTATGCTCTTTGAAGGTCGCGATGCAGCAGGTAAAGGAGGAACCATCAAGAGAATTCGTGAACATCTTAATCCCCGAGGTGCACGAGTAGTAGCTTTAGAAAAGCCAAGTGATACCGAACGTACTCAGTGGTATTTTCAGAGATACACAGATCACTTACCTTCAGCAGGAGAAATAGTTCTCTTTGATCGAAGTTGGTACAATAGAGCCATGGTCGAACCAGTAATGGGTTTTTGTACAGATGAGCAACATAAAAAGTTCCTGAAGTACGCACCTATTTTTGAGCGTATTTTGGTTAAAGAAGGAATAATTTTGATTAAACTTTATTTTTCAGTTTCTAAGAAAATGCAATTAAAACGTTTTGAAAAGAGATCTAAAGATCCATTAAAGCAATACAAGCTTTCTCCTGTAGACATGCAAGCTCAAGAATTATGGGGTGAATACACCATGCGTAAATTTCAGATGCTATTAGAAACAAATACAACCCTTTCTCCTTGGACTATTGTTCGATCAGACAATAAGAAGAAAGCAAGGCTAAATTGTATGAAACATATACTTTCCAAAATGGAATATGAAGGTAAGATTTCCGATGAAGAACTAACACCAGATTCAAAAATATTGATTAGTGGAATTGATGAGTTGAAATTAATGGAAGCAAATTTAGCTAAACCACACAAATTACCTGGTTAATTTTCACAACTTTTTTAATCCAGCCATTTAAAGATATCTAGTCTCACTATGAAATCGATTAATTTAAGGCAAAAAATTATAGCTTTCTCCGTAGTTTTAATTTTTTCAATGGCCATTTACCAAAATATTTATTTCGATAAATTATTCGATTATTATGAGCATAATGGTAACAAAGAGTATGACTTGAGTAGAGATGGGTGGTCTGTTGATTTAGGTTCAGAATACCATATGAAATCAGAGTTTGAGGCTATGTTTTCTGAAATGGAAAATTGGGATTACCCTGCCAGTAGCGTAATCTTAGTTAAGAATGGTACAATCGTTCACGAAAAATATTATGAAGAATTTAGCTACAAAACACAATTTAATACATACTCGGTAACCAAAAGTTTTACTTCAGCATTGGTCGGAATTGCTATCGATAAAGGATTAATCAGTAGCGTCGATGACCCAATATGGAATTATTTCCCAAATGAGACTTTTGATTTTGATTCGCAATACAAACAAAGAGTTACAATTCATCACATTCTTACAATGACTTCAGGTTTTGATTATGGTGAAGATCCTGCTCTTGCTCCAGCAGTGGGAGGCTCAAGAGCTGATTTTGTTCTCAATAAGCCAGTAAAATATGAGCCAGGAACTGTATGGGTTTACGATTCACATGCGCCATCTATACTAATCAAAATAATTGAAAGTCAATCAAACATGTCGATTTTTGAATTTGCAAACGATAATTTGTTTGAACCTCTAAAGATAAGTAATGTGTATTGGTTTCAGGATGATTCCGGTCTAGCATTCGGAGGTTTTGGATTATATTTGACATCTAGGGAAATGGCTAAGTTAGGGCAATTATATGCTCAGGAAGGTATCTGGAACGGCACACGTATCGTATCTCAGGATTGGGTTAGTCAATCTACAATTGATCATTTAGAGCCAGATGTAAAATTTATCTATTCTACTAGACCGACAGAGGGCTATGGTTACCTTTGGTGGATATTCGATAGTTATTATCTTGCTTCAGGACTTCATGGGCAAAGAATAATTGTCAATCCAAGCCAAGATTATGTTTTGACTTTTACTTCCCTAGATGTAACACAATCAGGTGCAAATGCTTTACATCAAATGATAATAAGTGGAGAAGCAGATTCTTGGAGAAAACCAATGAATGAGTATTATTTTCGCTCACTTCCTTATTTAGGACTATTTTTATTTTTATTCACAGCTGTTAATTTTACACTTACAAAGTATGGATTAGGCTCAATTTTGAACGAAAAAAAACAAGATAAAGAGATTTTGCTAAGCTCAGTATATTCTAGCTTATTCTTTTTATCTATTAATTTTTTAATTATACTATCTATAATATTTTCGGTACTTGATTTTTATTTTGGAATCCCTCGAGGTTTTATGATATTTCCTCTCTTTCAAGGTTTAACCCTATTGTCAATTCCCACGTTCTTAATTTCTTCCATTTTTTTTGATAGAGAAATATTAGAAAATAGACACACCTTTTCAATTGAAAAGTCATTTAGATTTTTAGTAGTAAAAAATTTAATTTATTTGGTTTCACTAACACTTTTCTTCTTTAACATTTACTTAGTTATGGTTACTGAGTATTCAGCCTAAAGCGGTCCAATTTCGTTTCCTACAAAAAGAACGATTGTAGCACTCACAGTAATTAGTACATTATCATCTATAGGTCCGTATTCATATCTTTCGACAATTGTAGCTACAATCGCAGCTATTACTCCCCAAATAGGAAGAGCAGGATCTGATAAGCCACCGAGGTAATATCCCATTGGGATACAGACAATTGCCATGAATACGTTTCCTATTGGATTTTTAGTACGATAACCGAATTTTAAATTTCTTGCAATTCCAGTTACTCCGTCACCAAATGCCATGAATAATAGAGGTATAATTGCCAGGTAAGGATCCCCCAGTAATTCCCAAATCAGATACACTGATAATCCAGCCATGAAACAAAAATTAACATCATTTTTGTTGTCATTAGTTTGCACCCAGTAAAGCAAGTGTCCAGTATAATATGGAATGTACGTTATTACCGTGAAAACAATTCCAATATACAGTGCATAAATTGGTTCACTTAATATCGATGGAGCCATTGCGCCGATTAATCCTCCGCAGAACATGTGTAATATTTTACGATTGTAGTAAATGGCAACATTTTCTTTCATATTTCGTGCCATCATGAATTCGAAAACCCATTTTGTTCCAAAAATTATGAACAATCCGTAAACAACAATCGCAGCGATAAGGACAGTTTCATTCATGAAGTCCATTGTTAATGATTCTACTTAAGATAATACGTAAAAAGAGTAACATAATGTCGCTTCATGCGTCCATTTCACCTTGCTTTTCCGGTAGATGATTTAGAAAAAACTAGAGAATTTTATACAAAAACGTTAGGATGTAAAGAGGGCAGGAGTTCAGATAGATGGATAGATTTTGATATGTATGGGCATCAAGTTGTGGCACATTTAGTAGATTCAATGGATATTGCACAAACAAATCCAGTGGACGGAGATGAGGTTCCAGCAAGCCATTTTGGCGTGATACTAGAGCTAGAAACGTGGCGCTCACTTTCGCAAGTATTGAAAGATTCTGGTATTAATTTTATAATTGAGCCACACACCAGATTCAAGGGGGAGCCTGGCGAACAATCTACAATGTTTTTTCTAGATCCCTGCGGAAATGCTCTTGAATTCAAAGCTTTCAGAAGCGATGATATGATTTTTTCAAAAGGTTAACAATATTCAGTGTATTCCCAAGTAATTGAATCATTCTCAACAAGTAGTAGACTCGAAGCGCCTATCATTGAAGAATTTCCGTTATGTAATAGTTGCCAGTATGAACAGTCTCCAGATGCAACTCCATCTATCTCAGTAACGAACGCACCCATAGTTGAGTACCAGGAATATTTCAATACGAAATTATCCTTGTGTGCCTCAAGAGTAGCATTCATTGCCGATGTATCGCCAATTACAGTTACATCGTAAGTTACATTGGTCATATTTGTGTTAACTGTTGCGTTTGATTCTAGTCCGTTATAGTTAATCGTTACTGTTACATTAGCGATTTCAACATCCGGTTGTTGATAGATTATTTTGTCAATATATTCTTTTGTATCATCATCTTGAAGCATAGTAAATCCGCCCCAAGCGACCAAATTAACAATAACTAAAGCTACTCCAATTTGTACAACATTTTCATTCATTAAACTGTAGTAGAGTGACAGCTTATTATTTTTCGCCATCCAGTTTTTTAACGTTTTTATCCTCGATATTAA
>JAYYHK010000092.1:0-12434 GCA_036148495.1 Thermoplasmatota archaeon
GATCCTGAGCCTAGTGCAATTCTGTTTATCCTAGAACGTTTAATTATCTTAGGATTTTCTAATTCTTCTTTAGTCATTGAGTTCATTAAAACCTTGAATTTTGTAAGTTTAGTTTCAGTTTCTTCCATCTGACCTTTTTTCATCATCCCAGACATCCCTGGAATCATTTCCATAACCTTTCCAAGAGGCCCCATTTTTGTAAGAGCTTCCATTTG
Source organism: Thermoplasmatota archaeon (assembly GCA_036148495.1). Classification (GTDB taxonomy): domain Archaea; phylum Thermoplasmatota; class Poseidoniia; order MGIII; family CG-Epi1; genus CG-Epi1. The sequence goes on from JAYYHK010000092.1 coordinate 216, forward strand.
TTCTCTCATGTCAATTAGTGAAAACTTACCCGACAACATTCGTTTTGCAGTATCTTCAGCAGTACTGGCATCCATTACCTCCTCAGCTCTTTCCAATAATGTTTGTAAATCCCCCATGCCTAGTAATCTTGAAATGAATCTATCAGGATCAAGTGTTTCTAATGCATCTAATCCTTCGCCAGTACCAACAAAAATAATTGGTGCATTTGTTACAGCTACTGCAGATAGAGCACCACCACCTTTTGCCGAACCATCTAACTTGGTTAAAATTACTCCATTAACTCCTACAGCATCATGGAACGCTTGAGCCTGCGGTCCAGCTTGTTGACCAACAGTTGCGTCCATAACAAGGAAAATTTCATCAGGGTTAAAAACATTAGACACATCTTTCATCTCTGAAATCAAATCTCCATCTAAAGCATGTCTTCCGGCAGTATCAACTATAACAACATCCAAGTCAGAGAATTCTTTCATTCCTTCTTGTACAACTTTTTTAGCATCTGTATTTTTAGAATCTCCAAAAACAGGAACTTGTATTTGTTCACCAATCTGAGACAATTGGTCGAAAGCTGCCGGCCTGTGAACATCTGCAGCAATCAATCCTAAACTAAGGCCTTTTTTCTTTAAAAATTTAGAAATTTTTCCAGTAGTAGTAGTTTTACCTTGACCATAGAGTCCAACCATCATAATTTTTTGAGGACCTAATTTCAAAGTCTTGGGTTCACCAAGAGCCTTAACTAACTCTTGGTGTACTATTCTTACGACATGCTCCCTGCCAGTCATACCAGCAGGAGCTTTTTCGTCGAGCGCTCTTGTTTCAATACGTTTACTTAGTTCTAGTGCTAATCGTACGTTTACATCGGATTGCAGAAGTGCACGCTGTATGTCTCGTACTAATTCTTTGATTAATTCAGGAGATATGTGGCTGGCACCCGCAATCTTCTTCAGAGTTTCTCTTAAAGATTCTCCTAATTTTTCCAGAACCATGAGTACTTTGAATGCAGATAGAATTTAAAGGTAGTTATCAGCTTACGTTACAGATTAAATTTAATTAGGGAAATCTAATGATATAGTGTGTACAAACGAGTTTTTGCATTAATCAGCTTTATTTTGGCTATTTTTGTGATTGGCAATGCAAGTGCAGGTTCCAACGGAAATGCTCCTCAAAATGGACAAGATTGGATTATTACGCAAGATACGCATGTTTGGGATTCCGAAGTTAATGTCAAAGATATTGTTGTAACAATTGGGAAAACTTTAAAACTTGAAAATGTTTCCTTGTTATCGGAAGGTCAAATCGACCTATTCGGCGATACTCAGTGGATTAATTCTACTATTTATCACTCGCAGAGTACTTCTGGAGATAATGTTTCTATACAAAGTGAATTGACGATTATTAACTCTGAATTTATTTTGAGAACAATCCAGGATAATGAAAAAGAAACTTCTAATTCAGTATATTTATCTCCAGGAGCTTCTTTAGTTATCAGGGACTATGATTTAGACAGTAGTACTCTAGATGATCAATCTAAGATAAGATCCGATGTTACTGGCAAGGGAAATTATACTGAAAAATTCAACTATACCGTTAATATTGGTGGTGAAAAAAATGCTAAGGTTACTATAATCAACTCTCAAGTTGAATACATAAATTCACTCCTTATTACTGGTGAAGGTTCATATCTAAAAAATTCATCGTTTAAGTTTTTCGGAAATGTTGAATCTGGTATTGATGATTTTATTTTTGAAAATAATACAATGTTAAACAGCTATAAATGGTGGGATCTTTCTATTAATGGAAATAATAGTTTTATATTCAATAATACTCTACGAAACGGTTCCGGTGGTATTGCAATCCACGGGAGCAACAGTCATATAGTTTCTAATAATTTCTTAGATTTCCAATTTAATTTAGCATATCCAAACTCTTATTCTAAAAGGGGAGAAGGTCTGATTACACTAACCAATTTATCTTCAAACAATACAATTACTAATAATTTGTTTAAAAATCTTGAAGATATTCACGCAATAAACATATTCTCATCTGATGACAACTTAATTTCTTACAACAATTTCACAGATTCCGGTCAAGGATGGCACACTATTAGAGACAGAAGCGGCTATAGAAATAACTACAATAACAACACTTTCGACAGATGTTCTGGCGATGATTACATGACTGTGCCATGGTACCAATCATGTATTATATTCTATTTCTGGTCCTACCCCGATGATTACAGAGGAGGGGAGCATGTAGTTGAAAATAACACATTTAATTCTTATAATTCTGGCGTTAGATTCCTATCTTATCAAGATAACAGCACAATTCAGAATAATAACTTTGATAATGGGCACCATGCAATAGGCCTATGGAATTGGCCTGACGGTGGTAACGTAGCTCCTTCAGGAATAATTATCTTTAATAATTCTATAAATGACACCAATTATCCTATTGCTTTAGATTTTCATTATGCTGGATATCCGGGGATAGATAATTCAGTAATATCTAATAAAATTACAAATACAGGTCATCGTGCTATTGTGGTGTGGAGCACATATAAAAATTTCACAATTAAAGATAATTACATTGATAATTCAACTGAAGGTATATGGATATTTGACAATCTATTTGGTGAAATCGCTAATGGATTTGTTGTCGATAACGATGTAAAAAATATCACTGGAAACGGAATTTCGGTTTATACAACATCAACCCTTTCAATGAAAAATATTCATCTCGAAAATAATTTTGTTCATTCTACCAACGGTGCAGGTATTTTTTTGAGAGATGTAGAGAAAGGCTATGTAGCAAACAATACTATCTTAACTAATTTAAGTAGGGAATCTCAATTAACAGGAATATTAGGATATTATATTCCTGAAACGATAATTAAAAATAATTCAGTTACTTCAGCTGTAGGAATCGAAGTTGGTGGGTTTGTAAGTTCCGTTTTGCCAATTATTATTGATGGAAACACTTTGAATGTTAACGATTATGGCATCATTAGCAACAGGACATATGCTAAAATTATTGAAAACAATGTGACTGGATTTTGTAGCCACGACAGGTGCAACATTCTTTACTTACAAAAGGTAGCTGCGGTCGGAATATTTTCTCAAGAGGGTGAAGTTGAAGTAGTAAATAATCATGTAACTAAATTCAAAGAAAGTATAACCATTATGCTTGCAGATTTTCATGTTGAGAATAATTATGTGGATTTTTCAGATTTTGGAATTATAGCGAATAACAGTGAAGGAAAACTGCTCTCTAATTCAATTACAAATACTTCAAAGGCTTTAACCTCTTATTTATCATCAATAGATGTTGACGCAAATATATTTAGAGATTTTGAAAAGGCTGTACATTCTCTAAATAGTACCTTAAATTTAGTAGATAATTTTTTTGCCGAGGGTGATTTCTGCATTGATTTCATTGATAGTGATTACGAGTTAATTACTAATGATTTCGACTGCAGAGAAATGGACTATCAAGTGAGGTATAACATTAGAATTCATATAGCAGACGAGTCTGGTCAAGGCTCCGAAGATCATTTTTTTGAAATCTTTAATTCTGATGGTGATACTATTGTGGATTCATTAACCTATGAAGGGGGTTTGTCTAATTACTTCCAGGTTAACATAATTCAAAAGAAGTCCGACGAAAATATTATTGATTTTAACCCGTTGAAAATAATTTTCGAAAATAACAATGTTCCTGTAATAGTTTACAAAAATATTTCATTTAACCACACAATAGATCTTTTGCTTGATACAAAAGCCCCTGAAACTGTAATTGATTATGGCGAATCGCTAATTCGTGATGAAACTATAGTATTCGAAATTGTACTGTTGGAGGATAACGGCGATATTATGGACTATACGGTAGAGTATCTTGTTAATGACGAATTTGCTGAATGGGAAACCTACGGTACATTTGTAGAATCTGTAATTAGCTTTGAAGGAGATGATGGTAAAGAGTACAGATTCAGGTCTCTAGGCAGAGACATTTATGGAAATATTGAATCAAAAGGACACTTTGAGTACCAAGTTAGAATAGATACAACAACACCCGAAACATATTTCAATAGTTTTAGCGATGATTATTACTTTACCGGTTCTGAATTTTTGGATTTATCTTGGAACTCTGAAGATAATGATATTTCCCGCCAAATAATAGAAGTATATTACACAAATTTCACTGAACCTTATCTTAATCCAAATAGCGTAACTTGGTTCATAATCGACAGTTTAGAAGTTGAAAACGAGGATAATTATAGGTATGAGTTAGGAAACGTTGGACATTATGCTTTCAAGATTTTGTCCGAAGATTTCGCTGGAAACATCGAAACTAAGAATAAGTTTGATATTATATTTAATTATGATTCAGATAGCGATACTTTGAACTTCGGCTATATTCCAAATAGATGGGGTGAAGATTCCATAACTATAGATTATTCAACTAGTAGTTTTAATCTTGACTTTGATATTTATTTATCATTAGAAGACATAGCTAATCCTTCAACTTATTTAACTTGGTATAAATATGATTATGTAGCGATTGATAGTGAAATTACATTAACTGGTCTTAAGGACGATACTAGATATTATTTCTATGCTATAAGTAGAGATTTAGCAGGCAATATTGAAGACCCTTTGAATACTACTGAGTTTTATTCATCTGATGGTCTTTATGATCAGGTTTTTAATTTAAAATACATTCCTCTTCTCGATTGGAATTATGATATCGCAATTGAAGTAGACAACGACTTAGATGGCTCATATGATACTATACTTCAAAGAGGATTTGATCGCAGTAGGCTCAAATCAAATGAATATTTTTTTGATACATTTAACAACAGAATTATTTTCGGTGGCCTTTCAAACGGAGGATTTGTTCCTAGTGAAGATTTATCTTCTTCTAACAATGTAAAAATAAGTTATTCTGGTGTACAAGGTATATTTGAAGTTTTTACAGGTGAGCCTGAAACTGCAAGCGCACTTAACATCGTTCCGTCAAACACAACAGAACTTGTAGTTTCCTTTGTCGTTCCGAATGATTCTCAAATTTGTAAAGTTCAAAGAACTACAAATATTAGTAAAGGATTTTTCAATGAAATGATTATTGAACCATGCAATGAAGGTCAAATTGAATACATTCACAAGAACCCTGATTTAAATGAAGTATATTATTATCGAATATTAATTGAAGACGAGTTTGGTCACGAGAGTATATCTGAAAATAGGTCGATTGATATGAAAGATGTTGTTAAACTCTATAGTTCTACTGATGATTCAAACGCAGGTCTTCTCGGTATGGACTCAATAATACCAATAACGGCTCTTGTAGGTATAATAATGCTCGGTTTTGGGGGGGTGCTGCTTTATCGCTCACGGAATAATGATGTCTTTGATGAAAATGTCACTATGGTTGAATCAAAACCTGTTGCAAAATATAAAGTGGAAGAACTTTATTTGATTTACAAAGATGGAAGATTAGTTAAGAATCTAAGTGATGTAGAAGTTAAAACTGATAGCGACATAATGAGTGGAATGTTAACAGCAATTAATGATTTCGTACAAGATTCTTTCAATACTGAGGGTGACCTAGGATCTATCGACTACGGTAACAACAAGATTATTTTACAAAGGGGACAAAATTCATACTTAGCTGCTGTGGTGTATGGTGAAGTTGACAAATTTTTCAAAGGTAAAATGATCAATGCAGTTAGAAATATTGAAAATGTTAATCCTACAATGTCATCATGGAATGGAGATTCAGAAACGATACTTCATACTGAGCACTATCTACAGCCTATAATTGACGAGACCAAACAATCTACGAAAGAAATGGTTGATAACTATTTTTCAGAAAAAGAAATTGTTTTAACCACTAGTTATGACAAAATTGACAATAGTGTTGAGCTGCAAGTCAACATGAGTAATTACTCACCAGGTGTCATAAAAAATTGTAGCTTGATACCTGAATTTAATAGCTCTAACCTTTCACTAGTTGGTATTGAGCCTGATGTTTTTTATTCTTTTTCAGATAATTCATTCATTGTCGGCGAAATTGAATCATATAATGAAGTTTCTTTTAAACTGAAATTCAAGGTTAAAACTTCAGGAGCAAGTCCAATTGAAATTAGAATGAATTATGAACAAAAAGGTCGAAAGGGAGTTTCTAGTTCTTTAATTGAAATTGTTTAATTTATAAGTTAATCTTGTCTTCTGTGAACCCTTATTTTTCTTTTTAATGAATTCGACTTCTCCAATTTCTTTAAGACTTCTAACATGAGTGCCCGCACATGGGCAAACATCAATATCTCCTATTGATATTACTCTCAACTTTTTGACATTAGCTGGAAGGGTCTTCCACAATCCACTAGACATACTTGATCTTATGTCCTTGTTATTTTCTAGATTTGATCTTAGCTCTTCAGAAATATTTACCTTCAAATCTTTAGAAACATAATCGTTTACGATTTCCTGTATATGTTCAATTTCTGATTGACTGATAGACAAAGGTTTGAAGTCAATTCGTGAGTTTTCTGCTCCTATTTGATTGCCTACAGTGTCTGAATTATATAATTCGTTAACAACAGCTGAAACTAAATGTTGAGATGTATGCATACGCATATGCGAATATCGTCTAGTCCAGTCGATTTCACCTTCTACTTGTACTCCTACTTCAGGAGAATCTCCATCAATGAAGTGTCTTATCCTATTTTTTTTACGTACGTCATTAACGTAAGCTTTTCCGCCGTCCCAATTAAGTACTCCGTAATCTGCGGGCTGACCTCCGCCCAAATGATAAAAAGCAGTTTGATCTAGCTCAATTATTCCTGGGAATGTGGCTTCCACTCTTGCACTGAATTTTTTAGTATATGTTCCCTCATGCGAATCCATGTGTAATTGAATTGTCATATTAAGTTATTAGTGAAACTATATTAAAGTCCTAGCTTGTGACAATGCGAGTATTATGTTCAAAAACAGAATATTGGCTTTAGCCTTGACAATTTTGCTTATTAGCAGTTCGACTTTTTCAGTAGCTGAAACTTCCGACGAATATTACAAGGGAGGAGACGGTTCAAGTCAACAAAGCATTACTCTTGATGGCTCTAGTTCCGATAATTCAGTAAGCATAAGATATCCTGCATCTGAAGTGATAGATGCCTCCATAACTGTTGAAGGCTCTTCTGATAGTGAAGGAAATTTTCCTGAAAGTATTTCATTAGGCGTACGCAATTTTGAATGGAAATATGATGGTAATGGTTATGGAGCATTAGGAAAGCAAGCTAAGTTTTCGACAGATTCTCTCGGTGCCTCTGCTAAATTTGATACTTCTGGTGAATCAGAAATTTCTATACTTTTACCATCAAATTCTACAGTTACTGACTCTAGCGTAAAGATTTCAGGTCTTCCGTATGGTTCTGGTGATCTTGATGATTACGTTAGAGCCTCTCCGAACACAAACGGGGGGTCTACCTCTCAAGCTCCTAGTGTTTCAATGCTCGGTGATGACTATTACGTAGTTTGGAGTGATAATGGCGATCTTGTTGAACAAGATGATGATATTGATGCAATATTGTTTAGAGCATTTACAGATGGAAGTTGGGAAGATACTATTGCTTTAAAAGACAATAGTGGCATAACAAGTGAAATTTATTCCTTTCCTAGAGTTAAAGCTATTGAAGATGGCATATTTGCAGCTTGGATAAAAGATTTAGGAGGAGAAACAATAGAAGCTACTTACAGCACGGACGAGGGAGAAACTTGGTCAGAGCCTACAGAAATTGAGCCCGGTAGCTCTCACTACCTCATCTACGATTATGATTTCACAGTTCAAGATGACGGTACGATTCATTTAGTCTGGTCCTCTATTAAAGAATCATCTGACTCTTATTATAACGTGTTCTACCAAAAGTCAGACGATTTTGGTCTCAGCTGGGATGATGAGGTACAGGTTTCTACAACTGATAGCGAGACTAGCATTGGCGCACGTGTAAGTTCTAGTGGTAACAATATTTATGTATCTTGGGAGCAATACGATAGTGACGCTTCTATCTACAAAACTGAATTTAGTAGGTCAACTAACGGTGGTGAATCATATGGGACACCAGAAACTTTAAGCGGCTCAAATTCAGTCAGTGAAATATCTCTAACATCTGTGAGTAATAATCTAGTTGTATCATGGATTGAAAGTAACGATAACGGAGAAAGTATTGTTAAAGCAAGGAATTCAGCTAACTCAGGTAGTTCATTTTCTACTGAAAACATAGTAGGAAACGCAGATGGGGCAACAATACTCTTTGTGGAATCAACAAATGATGGTAATTCTAATTTTTTCATTTCGTGGTTACGAATAGGCAATGATCAGCCACGAAAGATTGAATGTGCTAGGAGTCCTAATTCCGGAAGTACTTGGAACACACCAGTAAATGTAGATGGTGTTGATAACGATGATGATAACGAATTCCGGGCATCGCCAGTTATATCGGCCAATGATGATAGAATTTTGGTAGTTTGGTCTGAGACAAATTCTGGCAGTGGAGCTTCAGAAGATCAGGATATTGTATATTCTTTAAGCTCTAACGATGGCTCCACTTGGTCAGATTTTGAAGATATTTCTGAACATTATTATGAGTCTGATTCTGGTCTGCCATCCCTCGCCAGCTCAGGTGATTATATCTATTTAGTTTACATGGATAATGGTGATTATGATCAGGATAACAATCCTAACGGGAATGATGCAGCTAATAGGGATGGAGACATCTTCTTTACTAAGTCTGATGATGAAGGTGAATCATGGGATTCTCTCACTGTACTTTCTTTATTTGATGAAGACGAAGAAAATGAATTGGATGGAACTTCATACCTTTTACAGCAAAGAGTGGATGTTGCAGCCAATGAAAATTATGTTCACGTGGCTTGGATTGACTATGATTCATATAATGGTGGATATGACATTTATTATATCAAATCCAATAACAATGGCAACACTTGGAGCGAGCCAAGTATTGTTGGAACTGCTTCATCTCCTGGTGGTACTACCATACAATCTTCTGGATCAAACGTTGTTATTGCTTGGGTAGATTTCGGTGATATTTATGTAGTATCATCAGGAACAAACGGTGATTCTTGGGGTTCTGAGCAATTACTTGAAGGATTAAGTTCTAACCTAAATTACATGCCTGAAATGATTTACAGTGAAGGTAAATTTCACATTGTGTGGTCCAACACAGCATTTGGTGACTCAGTCCAATACACGAATAGTGTCGATGGCGAGGACTGGAATGATGTTGTTTACATTAATGTTGGTCAAAATGCAGCTTATTCCTACAGTCCAGTTATTGCATCGGATGGATCAAAATTATACATTGCCTGGTCAGACAATGGTAACTACGACGGGGACTCATCTTCGGATTACGATCTAGTTGGAGCAGTGTCCCTGGATAACGGACAAAGCTGGGATGAAGAAGAACTCTTTATTGATACTGAGTCTAGCACTTCATATCTTTTGCCTAGCGTTTCGGCCGGTTCGGGATTTGTTTATATTTGTTTTCAAGACTATGTAGATAATTCATATGACTACTACTTTGCTTTTTCGCAAGACGATGGAGGTTCATGGTCTGAATCATTTAAAGTCACAGATTATGATGATAACCCTCTCTCCGCTAAATATCACCGTATGGATGTACTAGTAACAGATAAAACTTATTTTGCATTTACTGAGGAGTCGGATATTTCTGGTGGTGAAAGGACTGACTACAATATTTTTGTTAGAAAAACTCTTAGTGAAGATTATCCTGAAGATCCATATGTAAAAATTACAGGCTCAAAAAATTGGGAATGGACAGGAGAATTGAATCGGGAGAACTCACCACAAGTATGGAGTGATACCTTGGATTCACCAGGGGCGTCAAAGTCTTTCACCGATTCACTTAATGAAATACTAGAAGAAAAGCTAGTCAACGGAGATACATTCATTGATGAATATGGTGTTGAAATGACCGAAATTATCTTGACAGTAGGAAGTGGTTCTAAAGGTACGGTTGGATTTAGTGAGCTAGATATTGAATACGATGTTAAGATCGACATTGTTTCAGAGGAACTAATAAATGCATTAAATACACAAATTGAAAACACTGATGGAGATACTGCTGAAGTTAACATAATTGCAAACTCTGAAAGTCCAGGAAGGCTCACTTTTTCAGATTTAGAGATTATAACTACAGACGCTGATTTATCTTTAGATTCATTATCTGTTAACGGAGATTTAGTTGAAGGTAATACGGTTACTATTTCGGTTGAGATTACGAATGAAGGCGAAGGTAATGCTAGAGTAGATTTGCAATTTAGGAAAGACGGCTCTGTTATAAAAACTAAAAGTTTTGATGATATTGCAGGGGGAAGCTCACAGACTGTGAGTACAACATGGGAAGATATCCCATCTGGCACCCACGAAATTGAGGTGGAGATTGTAGGATCTACACCAAGTGATAAGAGTCAGGGTTCAGAAGATAAAGTTTCTACTTCAATTACAGTTACTGAGTCATCTCCTGAAATAAGTTACGAATTTGATTTTGGTAATACTTTAATTGAAAACGTAGAGGAGGATTGGTCATTAGAATTAACCAATGATGGAGAAAAGTATGGAGAAATTGTTGCTAGATTATACTGGAACGAAGAAGATGAATCAAACATGATATCTGAAACTCCACAGACTAAAATTGAAGTCGGCGAGAGTAAGACGTTTTCTGGAACACTGACTCCAACAAGCTCAAATGACGTGCTTATTCTAGTAGTTGAAGACGCAACGAAAGGAGAACTTCTCAATGAAATGATAGATACTGAAGTCAAAAAACTCCCAGATTTAGCTATAAGCAGGATAGTTTGGGTTGATAACAGGGATCCTAGCTTAGAAAGTAATGAGATTCTTTCACTAAGTGATGGATCTGTAGCATATGCAAAAATTTACGTAGATAACAAAGGTTCGTTTGATGTCCAAGCAACTGCTGAACTAAAATTGACAAAAGCCGGAAAAGATTTGCAAGTTAATTATGATGGGGTTGTTGACAGTTACGGAATTATTAATTTACCTGCCGAACAAGAAACAGCTATAACATTCAACGGAAATTACCCTTCGGTAAGCTTTTTATCGGGAGGCAGTGCAGGTTTTACTGGATTTTGGAATATGGAAATCCAGATAAGCAACATATTGGCTTCTAATCCAAACGAGCAACTATGGGATTCGGAAGAATTAGCCTTCAGCGACAATACCCAAACTGTAAAAATTTCAACACCTCCAGTTCTATCGGTAACTAGTTTTACTAGTAGTTCAACCGATATAAAGGAAGGGCAAGCCGTCACTTTCACTATTTCTGTTAGTAATGACGGAGAGGCAACTGCCTCAGGAACTTTACTTTTAATGCAATCTGGCTCAACAAGGGCCACAGCGGATTTTACTGTTGATGGATTTGGAACAAGTCAAATCTCAATGGATTTTTCAGTACCAAAAAATTATGATGGTGATTTAAATCTTAAAGTTAAAATTGACAGAGATTCAGTAGTGCCCAAATTAGCACCGCAGGACGTTATAAGCGATGATTCAAAGGAAATTACTATCAGTGTAGAAGGTACATTGCCTACTAGTTCAGGAGGCGGAAGCGGATCTAGTGATGACGGCGGATCTGGATTGATAATGATTCTAGGAGGAGTATTTGTATTACTTGTTGGAGGAGCTGGAGCATTTTATTTCATGAGAAGAACTGGTAACTCAGAAGATTCATCTGATCCATTCGTAGGAGATACTCCTCCTCTTCCAGAACAGCCTCCTGCAATGGCTCCGCCAGTACCGGAACAACCTCCTGCAGCAGCCCCACCAGCGCCACAACAACCTCCTGCAGCTGCCCCACCAGCGCCACAACAACCTCCTGCAGCTGCCCCACCAGCTCCAGAACCAGCCTTACTAACAATAACAGTTCCAGCTGGGGCTCAGCCAGGCCAACAAATACAAATTAAAGCTCCAGACGGAAGAGTCGTTGCTGTAACTATTCCTGCAGGTTTACAAGAAGGCTCGCAATTTCAAGTAAAAGTATAGTTTAGCGACGTAACTGCCGTTTTTCTTATATAGACCATTTTAGGTAATGACGAACCCTGACCAGTACGTTACTGTAACCAGGACCCGCTTATGCGGTTGCAACAACTTCGGCGAACTCC
>JAYYHK010000093.1:0-31971 GCA_036148495.1 Thermoplasmatota archaeon
GGGAATCGTTGTAAAGACCGGAGTTAAAGGCTCGTCTTTAGACCCCAGTTCTAATCCTCAAACACGTGAAACTGTGAAAGTCGGATTTGATTGTACAATACCTCTGAACAGAGACAAAGAGGATTTCATCAAACCAAAACCAGCTATGAAAGTAAAATTAGAAGATTACTTAGATTAATGATATTAACACCTGAGCAAGAAGAAATTCTAGAAGGAAAGCAAGGTAAAACAAGGCAAAAAGCTATACGATTGCTAATTGACTTAGGAAAAGCTGCAAAAGCTGAAAGACTAGTGCCTGTTAGTTCAGCTCATGTCTCGGGAGTTTCACCCTTAACCGGAGGTGAAGGGCTAATCAAGTTCTTAGAAGATTTAGTTAGTGATAGTGATGGAACTGCTGTGATTGACACCACTCTAAATTCAGCTGGTTGTGATAGAAATAGATTTGAAGAAATGGATATTCCGGTTAAAGACTATGTTGAAAAACAGCAAAAAATTTTGGATGCATATGAAAAATTAGGAATTAAATTATCTCTTTCTTGTACGCCGTACGACAACATTCTAAGTGAAGGATATGCTTCTTGGGCTGAATCTAACGCTGTGTGCTTTGCTAATTCTTACAGCGAGCTAAGAACTAACCGAGAGTCTGGCTTGTCAGCTCTTGCAACTTCATTGTCTGGATTTACCCCTGAATACGGACTTTTACTTGATGATAATAGATGCCCAAATATCAAGGTTAACGTTCTGTGTGAACTAAACGAACCGGTAGACTACTCCATACTTGGTGACTGGATTGGAAAACAAGTTAATCCTGAATGGAAATTGGACTTTGGACCAATACCTCATATTTTCGGAATAAAAGAATTAAATTTTGAGTCAAAAAAAGCTCTTACTGCAGCTTCAGCCAACTATGGCAGTCCTTTGTTATTTGTTGACTCATTCACTACAGAACCAAATCTGACTAAATATCAAGCTGAAATAGATTTCAAAATAAGTGATTTGGAAAAAAGATATGAAGAGTTAGCTCCAAAAACTAAAGTTGATTTAGTTACAATTGGATGTCCTCAGGCTTCACTGGAGGAAATCGAAAGAACTGCTGAGCTTGTTAAAGGAAGAAAAATACCTGATAAGCGTTTATGGGTATTTACTTCATCCTTAAATTTTGATAAAGCAAATCGAAAAGGATTTGTTAAAACTATAGAGGACGCTGGAGGGATGGTTTTGAGAGAAACATGCCCCGAAGTTGTACATTATAACCACCAAAAGGTGAATCACATACTGACTAATTCAATGAAAGCAGAGCACTACCTAAAATCTGGTCTAAATTCAATTAATACGTCCGTTTCAAGATTATCTGAATGCATAGAGTATGCTGAAAATAAAGAAAAAATAACTGAGAAAACAATAAAGGAAATAAAAACCAAAAATAAAAGTTTAATTTCAAATAAAATTTTAAAGACAGGAGAACTTGAAATCGAGGGAAGAGGACTTGAATCGCAGAGAGAATGGGAGGTAAGTGGTGAAGCCCTTGTTACAGATGTACCAATAACTTTTCTGGGATTTGTTAATAGAGAAACTGGAACTATTGAAGAAGAGGGACATCCTCTAGACGGAATATCAATCGCCAATAAGATACTTATTTTTCCGAAAGGAAGTGGTTCAACTGTAGCACCGTATGTACTCTTGGGATTGTTTTACAATGGTAATGGGCCAAAAGCAATAATCAACACTGATCTGGATCAACAAACAATTCCTGCATGCAGTATGCTAGCCGTTCCTTATGCACATTCTTTTGAAAAAAATCCGTGCATTGAAATTAACTCTAAAGATAAAATTAATATTAAACTTAATGATGGAAAGGTGTCATTGAAGGTAGTAGAAAGAAATGAACATTAACACCATTATCTTACTGTTATTATCTGTCTCAATTGTTGGCTACCTAATAATGATTAATGTAATTTATTTCTTAGCTCCTACAGTCCCAAAAAACAATTTTCCACTAAAGCGATTTGGAAGAAATAACTGTACCAGAGTAGCTGACAATCCAAACAGAGGTGAAGGAATGTCGCCAATAATTACTGATATGTCAATGGAAAAAGTTCAAGATGCCACAAAAAAAATAATTAATAAAATGCAAAGAACAAAAATAGTTACCGACAATGGTGGCTTCATACACTTTGTGCAAATAACTCCATTATTCCGATTTCATGATGACATATTTATCAAAATTTTTTCTGATAACAATAAAACTAATATTTGGTTACAAAGTCAATCAAGGTTAGGCCTACACGATTTATTAGTAAACGAGAGACGAGTTAAACATATCTACAATGAACTCAAAAAGCTAACTTAACTTATTTTTAATGTATTTTTTCATTCTTGGTAAAATTTTTCTAGACTCCCAATATTCCTCACACTCATTGGATAAAACTTCTATTTCTTTCATTACATTATCTGTAAACTCACGAAGGTTTTCTTTAGTCATTTCAGAATATGTAAAATACATAGGTTCTCCAAATTTGTAATAAAATTTTCTCCACGGCCTAGGTACCCTTTTGGAGACTGGCCACACACCATCTGTTTGTCGAATTGCTACCGGAACTACTGCTGCACCGGTGTGTGCTGCTAATCTCGCAACTCCTGTTTTTCCTTGTCCCATTTTACCGTCTTTAGAACGTGTACCTTCAGGAAAAATACCTATGGCACCCTCCTCTTCCAATACATTTATTGCATTTTCAAGTCCTTCCATACCTCCGGCCTCACGATCGACAGGAATAACTCCTACTTGCTTGAAAACTAGGCGACGAATACGACCATCAAAATGTTCTTTTTTAGACATGTAGGAAACTGGTCTCTTAACTGCAGTCATAATAAATGCCGGATCAATATGTGAAAGATGATTAGCTGCAATAATCAAAGGACCATCCACGGGTATCTTATCTCTGTCTAAATATCTAGGGCGGAACATTATTCTCAAAAAGGTTCCCAATGTCAATTTCGTTGTGGTATACGATAGTGGAGGACGTTTTGACATTAGTGACCTATGCAAGCCAGATAATATAGTAGTGTGTTTTTCTTAAATTAAAGACTGTTCTTCAAGAATGACTGTTTGTATTTCTTTAATGGAGTTTAGTCCTTCTTCTACTTCTGTAGCAAAACCATCTCTATCTATTCCAACAATAGCTATCATAAGAGCCTTTAAACCGAATGCAAAGGGCTTGACTTCATGAGCTCCAAAATTTGCATCGTCAGGAAGAACTCCTGGTATTTCAGAAACAATAGCTTCTATATCTGAATCTGGAGATTCTGGCATTAGTCTGTACTTTAAAGCAACTTCACCCATGTTAATGTAGCCAAAAGGGCCCAATTAATTAATTTGGGCATGTGTAACAAATATTATTACTACTGATTAACATCATAGATTATGGAAGAACCCAAATTGAGAATTGGAGGATGGGTTCAAGAGAAAAAACGGGGCAAAATTAGAAGAGTATTTAGTTTCCTACTAGTATTGTTAGTGGGGTTATTAGTCGGAGGGCCAGCTCTAGTTAATTATCAGGAAGTAAGCGTTGGTAGCGGGTCTCTTTATCTTAATGCTGGAGTGTGGAACGGACCTTTTGAAAATGAAAAAATTAAAGAATTTAATGGGCATTTAAAAATTTCAAAGGAGAGTTATGAAAGTTTAGATGGAAGCTCCGGAAAACTCATAATTTTATCATTAAGCTCTTTAGTAAATTTAGAAAGTTTAAACTTCCAAGACATCGCAGTTAACAAGGTAAAACAACAAATGGATTACGAAGGCTTAGAATTACTTTCAAATGGAAACATTCTAACTGAAGTAAATTCCATACTTCCTACTGGCACTTCGATATATCAATGGAATGCAAAGACTACTGAAAATTCCTTATTTTTCAATGCTGATTATACTGGTGAACTTTTAGTAAAAGTTTTTTCTTGGAGCTCCTGTAGAGGATTAATGGGAGAGCTTGACTGCAACGCAATTATTAGTATAGCCATTGGCATAGACCAAAAAAACATCGAACAGGCTACTGACCTAATCGAAAATATAGGAATCTAAAATGTTCTGCCCAAAATGTAAATCCATGCTGGTCTTAAATCGGAATACAGGTCAAAGAGAATGCAAGAGGCCTAACTGCGGACACTCAGAAAACAAAGGTGAGACTAAGATAACTAGTAGGGAAATGGAAAAAAAAGAAATAGTAGTAACAGAGGGACTAGAAGGAACTTTACCAACTGCTAAAATCCTTTGCGAAAAATGTGGTCATAATGAGGCCAGCTGGGTCATAAGACAAACAAGGGCTGCAGATGAACCTTCTACAAGAATTTATCAATGTACCAATCCAAAATGTAAACACAAATGGCGCGAATATTAAACAAATTTAGCATTTAGTTCTAAAAGCTTATTTTTTAAATACAATAAAATTTCTTCTTTCAATTCGGATGAATTATCAATATCATTAGAATGGCAGATCAATTCCAATGCCACCCTCAAAGATTCAGCTTCTCCTAGTTTACGTAAAAATATCATTGAGAAATACTTAGAGCCATCTAAACTAGATTCTCCCGAATGATAAATTATAGATCTAGTTTCCTCCTCTTTCAAATCACTGAGATAGAGACCAGGCATGCTCTTTGCAATTTTAGTAATTTTACTAACTTGTAAACCCTCTACATTCAACGAAGTATGCGACGTGTTATCCTTGTATTTCAATCTCTCGGACTCATGCTCGGATTCAGAAATTTTCGCCGGACGAACAAAACAACCCAAGAAGTTTGTTTCAACATCACCCAACCAATCGGTACACTTCCTACCCACAACATCTAAATATTGAATTACCAAAATTACTCTGGTATTTGCCTTATTATTTGGAGAAAATGTAAATGTAATTGGAGATACCTCACCTGGTTTCAGATGATCTAAACGAACGACTCCAGATGGTGGAGAAAGTAAATCTAAGCCTCCCCCCTCTATCTTGACCCTGACATTCATATTTTCCAGTTTATTTTTAGAATTATTTAGTAGATCTAACTTTAATTCTATTTCTTTTCTGGCCCTAAATCGAGATTTGTGTAGTTTAACTGATTCATTGGAAGTATTATACTCAACAAAAGCCATGTGGCTTTCCATTTTTTCTAAGATAACTTCACTTTTGAGAGTGCGGGTTGCAATATTGTCTGAGTAATTGTAATAAAAGTCTTGGATTTCATTGACTATTTGACCAGACTCTAACCAACTTATTATCAAACCATTGACTGCAATTCTCAATTTTTTTAAGTCATCTTCTGATTGTTGAGTTAGCTTTTCAATTTCAGCTATTTCTTTGTTAATTCCTTTCTTAGCATCTATAATAAAATTTTTTTGGTCAAAAATACTATCATTTTTTATTTTGGTCAAATCATATCTATCAAGTTTAGAAAGTAAATGTGTTGCGTATTCCATTAATCTTACATACTCTGAATTATCTTCAATATCACCGCATAGTGAAAAATAGGGATAAATCAAAGGAACCATTTCATCTGTTTGTGCACCTTGTAGACCCAGAGAATCCATAAATTGAGGCAATGTGTCCAGATAGTTCACATGTCTCTTGTGTAATATTTCTAGTTTTTCTCTTAAGTCAGTAATCATCTTAAAAGAGGCTTTAAGCGAAATAAAATTGCCTCCTGATTGTTCCTCAATCAATGTAAAATTATCTTGCATATCTCCTGTATTTGATTCGTAAACTAAGACCTTAGACATTAATGACCTAATTATGTCTAGATTAGTATTAACTTGATTTCTTAGAAAGCCTTCATTCTGAAACCAGTGTATTTTTGTCTCTGATGCTACGACGACATCTCCACCAAAACTAGAAAATGAAAAGTCAACTACTTTCTCCCTAGCGTAATATGACCAAGCTTGCTCACCATTTTCATCTAAAATATGAAAATAATTATTGGAATATAAACCGGTCATCATTCCTGATGAAATAACTTCAAAGTCTTCTAAAATATCTTCTGATGAATAAGCCCACATTTCATCTCCATTTCTATCATGACAGCATAATTTATTGCCGTCATGAATGAAATAATTTTTCAAAGATTTATTAGAATATGAAACGTTGCTTACATTGGCTAAATCCTTCTGCCAGAGAACATGCCCTGTCAATGAAAATGACGTTAATTTTTCGTCATCAATCGTAATTCCTCCGCTGTCTGAAAAAAAGGTACCCTTTTGTCCGGGCTTGTCTAGAATTTTGTCAAAATTGTTTTCAGGTGTTAGCTGAAAAATCTCATTCGAAGTAGCGACAAATAACTCTCCTAAATTGGAATAATTTATACTTATAATCGAGTCTATGAAATTATGGTCCCAATCTAAATCACCGAATCTGTTTAAGAAGGTAACAAACTTTTCTCCTCTCAAAACAATACATTTACCATTAGGATCAATAACAAAATTATCAACAAGACCTTCCGTAACATACTCCCATTTTTGATTACCCCAATAATCAAAACATTGTAAGCTTTCTGAAGTTAAAATAAAAATATTTTCTAAACTGCTGGATACTATTAGTTGACGACCATGATTAAGCTCTACTATCTTGAGTAATTCTCTTTCATTGAAGATATTCATCGAACTCTCGGTAAGAGCCACTGCAATCTTTCCCTCTACATCGCATTCCAAAGAAATTATCTTATCTTTAACGGGTTGCTTGGCTAACAACTTAACTGGCTTCCATGTCTCTTGCTTAACTGAGGTACTTCTTAACATAACTTATCAATTTTTACTTATTGTGTATACTAAATGCTGCTAAATAAATACAAATGCTTGGAGCCACCGGAGGGATTTGAACCCTCGGCCTGCTGATTACAAGTCAGCCGCTCAACCGGGCTAAGCTACGGTGGCTCAAGACCCTTTTGGGCTCCTCTAAAAAAAGACTTTACCTCAACTTTTGATTTTTTAGGAAAAAAATGCCGAACAGTATATATACGGGCCTCTTGTCAGCTGAATTCTCGATTCATTGAGAAGGAGATAAGTACGTGGCAAAAGGTCTTTACACAGCATCAGCACAACGAAACAAAAGGCAGAAACATCGTTGGAATGATAGATACTATCGTAAGAGAGCTATGAAGCTCAAAGAGAAAGCTGACCCTCTACAAGGTGCACCTCAAGCAAAAGGTATAGTTGTAGAAAAGGTTGGTGTAGAGGCAAAACAGCCTAACTCGGGTATCAGAAAATGTGTTAGAGTTCAGTTGATTAAAAACGGCAGACAAGTTACTGCGTTAGCTCCAGGTAACCTTGCAATTAGTTTCATTGATGAACACGATGAAGTTGTCATTGAAGGTGTAGGTGGAAGAATGGGTAGATCTTACGGAGATTTATCTGGAGTACGCTACCGAGTAGCAAAAGTTAACAACGTTTCTTTAAGAGAAATGGTTCGTGGAAGAAAAGAGAAACCAATCAGGTAAATTTTATGGCTGAAGATAAAGAAATTAATAACAATGAAGAAGTTGTCGATGAGGGTGCAACTGATGAAGTAGAACTACCCGTAGTTCCCTTATTTGGAAAATGGGATTTGACTGAAGTAAATATTGAGGACAAAACCCTTGAACAACACATTAACTTGAATGCCTTTCAAGTTCCACATACTGGTGGTAGACATTCTAAGAAAAGATTTGGTAAAAGAAACTTAACAGTTATCGAAAGAATGATAAATAACCTAATGAGGTCAGAAAAATATACTGGGAAAAAAGCACAAGCATATTCAGTATTGAAAAAATCATTCAACTTAATACATGAAAAGAAAAAGGATAATCCCGCACAACACATGATTAAAGCACTGGAAAACTCAGCCCCAAGAGCTGAAGTCGTATCTCTTAGATATGGTGGAATTCGAGTTTACAGCGGTGTGGATGTCTCTCCAACTAGAAGAGTAGATACTGCAATCAGGAATTTATGTATTGGTGCTTTAAATTCATCGAAAAAACAGCGTTCAATCGAAAAGTCTTTAGCTAAAGAAATCATGTTAGCATCAGAAGCTAACCCTGACTCTTATGCCATTGGGAAGAAGGAAGAAATAGAACGTCAAGCTGAAGCTGCACACAACTAGAGTGAAAAAAAATGGGCCGTAAAGAAGACAACATAAAGCGTGCAACCGCGCTATTTACAAAGCTAGAACAAATTAGAAACATTGGTACTGCCGCACATATTGATCATGGAAAAACTACATTATCTGATAACCTAATCTTCGGAGCTGGAATGATGTCTGAAGATTTGGCAGGTAAACAGTTAATGCTAGATTTCGATGAACAAGAATCTGCTAGAGGGATTACAATTAATGCTGCAAACGCATCAATGGTTCACGAACACAAGGGTGAAGATTATTTGATTAATTTAATTGATACTCCTGGTCACGTAGATTTCGGAGGAGATGTTACCAGAGCTATGAGAGCTCTAGATGGTGTAATAATTGTAGTATGTGCTGTTGAAGGAATAATGCCTCAAACTGAAACGGTTATTAGACAGGCTCTAAAGGAAAAAGTAAAACCTGTTCTTTTCATCAATAAGGTTGATAGATTGATTGCTGAATTACAAGTAACTCCTGAAGACATGATGCAAAGATTTGGTAAAATAATTACTGAAGTTAACAAGCTAATTGTAAGAATGGTGCCTGAAGAATTTAAAAAAGAATGGATGGTGGATGCTCAAGCTGGGACTGTAGCATTTGGGTCTGCCTATCACAACTGGGCAACCTCATTGCCATTCATGGCTAAGAAAAATGTTAACTTTAAACAAATCTACGAGTTCATGGAAAAAGAACAGAGAAGAGAATTAGCTCAAGCTGCTCCATTGCATGAAGTACTTCTTGATATGATTGTTGAGAAATTACCTTCTGCCGATGCTGCTCAAAAATACCGTATCCCACATATTTGGAGAGGAGAATCTGAAGAAGATATTGGTCAAGCAATGGTAAATGCCAATGCTGACGGCGATTCTGCTTTTATGGTTACTAAAGTTGTTCTGGATCCTCATGCAGGTGAAATAGCTGTAGGAAGGTTATTTTCCGGAACAATAAAGAAAGGTGACCAAATGTATGTTGCAGGTATGCCAAATGCAAATCGAGTACAATCTGTTGGTATGTTTGTAGGCGGGGATCGTATCGCAACTGAAAATGTAACTGCAGGTAATATTATCGCAGTTTCAGGACTAAGAGATGCACAATCCGGTTCAACTATATCCTCTAACAAAGACATGACTCCATTCGAAAGAATTGTTCATAATTCAGACCCTGTTGTTACTACTGCAATTGAAGCAAAACACACCAAAGATTTGCCTAAGCTTGTTGAGGTTCTTAGGGCTGTAGCAAAATCTGATCCGTCAATTCAAATTGACAGTAATTTAGAAACTGGTGAACACTTGATGTCTGGAATGGGTGAATTACACTTAGAAATTACTGAATATAGAATCAAAAACGAACATGGTGTCGAAATTACAACTTCTCCGCCTATTGTGGTTTATCGAGAAACTGTAGCAATGCAATCTCCTGGAGATTTTGAAGGAAAATCACCAAATAAGCATAATCGTTTCTACATCACTGTTGAACCTCTCGAGGATGACGTAAGAGAAGCTATCGTAGATGGTACTATTCCTTCTGGAAATATTAAGAAATCAAAAGAAGTTGCAAGACAACTAATTGACATGGGATGGTCAAAAGTCCACGGACGTGGTGTTCTTTGTATTGAAAATGGATGTGTATTTGTCGATGCAACAAAAGGAATTCAGAACTTGTTCGAAACTAGAGAATTGTTGATTGAAGCTTTTAACGAAGTTGTCAAAAGAGGGCCTCGCGCGCATGAGAAGATGATGGGTGTTAAAATCATTCTAAATGATGCTAAACTACACGAAGATGCTATTCACAGAGGGCCTGCTCAGACAATTCCTGCAGTACGAAATGGAATTAACGGCGCACTTGTTTCAGCTGGCGTTGCGTTGTTAGAACCTAAACAAAATGTTTACATTAATGTTCCGCAAGAGTTGATGGGTTCCGTAACTGGTGAAATGTCACAGAGGCGTGCTGAAATTGCCGGAATGGAAACCGAGGGTGATATGGCTGTAATTACGGCCAAAGCTCCAGTCAAAGAAATGTTTGGATTCGCAAGTGAAATTAGATCTGCCACTGGTGGAAGGGCTCTATGGAGTACTGAATTTGCAGGGTATGAACCGTTACCCAGAGAGTTACTTGACGGAATAACAGAAGATATAAGACAACGTAAAGGCTTGAAAGCTGAAATGCCAAGGCCTGAAAATTACTCTTAGAATAATTTACAGCTCAATCGTTGTTACTCTTAACTCGTCTAAATGGATGAACCCAAGCTGCCAAGTTTCTTGGACTTCTAGTTTGAATCCATAATTTACCATTCCCATGATAGCGGCAGACTAGTTGGTCTCCAAATAAGAAAGAACGAATACTTCGACCGGTTCTGCCGATGCTGTAATCTAAGCTTTCTTCCCAGGCAACTGCATAGCCATTGTCTACTGTGTATGAACCATTTACATCCACTTCTTGAATGTCTCCATATGAACCAAAAAATAGTAGGCCGGTACCTTTCACTCTAAGGCCGAGCATTCCCTCTGCAAATGTTCCTGTAAAGCCCTCCCAGCTAGGGCTCGTTTCAATGTTGCCAACATGGCAGAGGTAAGCGCCTCTTTCCATGTAAAGTGTTTCATTATTTAGCTCTTTAACAATAATATCTCCTGAATATCCTGGTGCTATTCCTATAGTCCCAGAACCGCCCTCAGCAGAGTAAGTATTCAAGAAGAAACTTTCACCGGCAAATTTTCTTTTGATACCTGCAAAAAAACCACCTTTCATTTCGGTCTTTGGCTTGATAGTAGTATCCATCCACGCCATTGCTCCTGGCTCTACCACAATAGACTCTCCGTCGTTAAGCTTAATTTCTGCGAGAGAGTATGAAGGCTCTGAAATTATGTTGAATTTCATTAGCTCTCCCTCGGAGGTAACATAGGTCCAAGTAAACCACCTAAACGACTTGGATCGTGTGATTGAACTAATATTTTACCTTCACCCGTAAAATTCATTACCAAACCCTCTCCTGACATTATTGAAGAAATCCAACCTCCTCCAGCTTTAGTTATTGTATATTGTAAACCTTCAGTAAATGCAATGAGATGGCCATTATCTATAGTAACACCTCCACTAACGTTTACACTACTTATTCTACCGAAGCCATTAACAAGTAAATCTCCTTCTCCAGAAGCTTGAACGAAAACTAGCCCCTCTTTACTAAACATTCCTTTGGTTAAGCCTTGATATTGTGTATCAAGATCAACTGTTCCAGAGGAACCAAGATAGCTGCCACCTGAACAAATCCACACATCTGGACCCACTTTTACAGAGCGGACTTCACCTTGATGGGTCGGTGCTAATCCAACTTCTGCAGGCTGATTATCATTTGAAGTGTACGTAGATAAGAAAAAAGATTCACCTGCAAACATTGCTTTCACTCCAGACTTAAATGCACCCCATAGACCTTCATCTTTTTTCCTTCTTGACTCTACGCTAATGTCCATGTTTGGTGACGCCCTATACATTGCTCCAGCTTCTGAAACAAATTTTTCACCCGCCTCTAATGTCACTATGGCTGAGCCAAAAGCACCCTCTGAGTCAATTTTTACATCCATTATAACAACCTCGGAGTCAACCAAGAAGCTACGCTCGAAACATTACGAGTTTGAAGATACAAGGTACCTGCTCCCTTAAACTTCATTACTAAACCCTCTCCCGATAACATTGTTGATTTGAAATTACCCATTCCTGTAATGCTATAGTTTAAGGAGGAATCAAAGGCGACTACATGCCCAGTA
This sequence comes from Thermoplasmatota archaeon, assembly GCA_036148495.1. Lineage (GTDB taxonomy): Archaea > Thermoplasmatota > Poseidoniia > MGIII > CG-Epi1 > CG-Epi1. The sequence continues at coordinate 11,885 of JAYYHK010000093.1, forward strand.
TCTACGATAAATTCACCATTAATTTCCTTCTTAACAATTCCTCCAAAAGAATTGAAAAAAAGATCTCCGCTCCCAGAGGCTTCGAGCAGAAAGGCACCCTCTCCAGAAAAAAATGCTTTCAGACCACCAAATTTTGCCTTAATATTTACACCGGAAGTGCATGCCAAAAAACACCCTGCCATTACATTCAAACTATTATTGCTTAACTGTCTATGCTCCACGTGGCCAGGAATAGATGGTGCAAAAGTTAGGCTTCCCCCATTAGGATGTTCATACTTTCCCAAGAAAAAATTTTCTCCTCCGAAAATTTTCCTAAAAATTGCTGAAAAAAAACTTCCCTGCCTTTTGAAACTAGATTTCATATTTGAAGACATCCTTGACATGGCTCCAGGCTCTATCAACACTACTTCCCCTGGTCCCAAGTCAACATCAACCTCTCCATAGGAAGGATTACCCTTTACGTCAAATCTCATTGCAATTATATTCCATAACTCCTATTTAACTATATTTCACATGCTTCCCTTATCTAGAAGATAATTCTTATTATCATAAGTATTAATTAAGGTAGATGTCACAAGGAAAACCATTGATAAATTCAGTTTTGGTATCTGGATGTTTAATAATATTGGTAGGGTTTTCCATACGTGCATCATACGGCGTCTTCCAAATACCTATTGCAAACGAATTTGGTTGGCCTAGAGCCGAATTTAGTTTAGCTATAGCCATTCAAAACCTCGCTTGGGGGTTTGGAAGTCCTTTTTTTGGAGCAATTGCCGAACGAATTGGCGATAGAAAAGCAATTATCGCTGGAGCATTATTGTATGCCCTAGGATTGCTGCTATCTGCTGGGGCAACAACTCCTTTAGAGCACCAAATTTATGAGATATTAGTTGGATTCGGCATTGCAGGGACCGGATTTGGAGTAATCCTAGCTGTAATCGGAAGGGCAAGTTCAGATGAAAATAGACAAATGAGTTTATCTATAGCTACAGCTTCTGGATCTGCAGGACAAATTATTGGACCGCCTACTGCAATTGCCCTGTTATCTATAATGGAATGGCAAATGGTTTTCATCGTTTTTGCAGTATCAATTATGTCTGTACTTATTTTACTTCCTTTCATGGGAACTGATGAGCTAGCAAGTAAGGAAGATTTAGACGGAAGTTTGGGACACATTCTAAAAGTAGCATCTAAAGATCCTTCTTTTGCGATGATTTTCATAGGCTTTTTTGCATGCGGATATCAATTAGCATTCATCACTGCACATTTTCCTGCATTAGTTACTGAGATGAGTGCACCAGTGGATTCTTATGGATGGTGCGGTGATTTAGGAATTACTAATACTGCAGCTCTGGGAGGGCTGTCTATATCCATCATAGGATTTGCTAATATTATTGGAACTCTAGTGGCTGGATGGGCCGGAAAGAAATATAAGAAAAAATTCCTACTATCTGGAATTTACGCAGGTAGATCCTTAATTGCCGCATGGTTTATTTTAACACCTATTACAGCAAACACTGTCCTAATTTTTTCTTTTGCTTTAGGATTTCTGTGGCTTGCTACCGTACCCTTGACAAGTGGCCTGGTAGCTCACATATATGGATTGAAATATATGGCTACATTATACGGAATTGTATTTTTTTCACATCAATTAGGCAGCTTCGTCGGAGTATGGCTGGGAGGTGTCTTGTATGATGATTATGGAACATACACTTTTGTTTGGTGGGTAGGAATTGCCATTGGAGTCGTATCTGCAATTATTCATTTGCCAATCAAGGAGGAAAAAAGAATTAACAGAAATATTTCACTCTAATTTTGTGTATATATTTCAACCTTTATTGAGGGAATCCTTTATTTACCCCCCATCCTGCCGACATATCAATCCCAAGGAGGGAAATTATAATGGCTGAAAAACAACATTTGAACGTAGTATTCATTGGTCACGTCGACCATGGTAAGTCAACAACCGTAGGAAGAGTCCTATTGGAAGGAGGTGCTATTGAACAGCACTTGATAGATAAATTCAGAAAAGAAGCAGAAGAACGTGGAAAGGCTGGTTTTGAATTGGCTTATGTGATGGATAATCTAAAAGAAGAAAGAGAACGTGGAGTTACTATCGACGTCGCACACAAAGAATTTAAAACAGATACAAAACATTTTACAATTATTGACGCACCTGGACACAGAGATTTCGTCAAGAACATGATTACTGGTACTTCCCAAGCTGACGCTGCTGTATTAGTTGTTGCAGCAGACGACGGTATTGCAGCTCAAACCAAAGAACACTTGTGGTTATCTAAGGTAATGGGAATTGAGCAAATGATTGTATCCGTTAACAAGATGGACATTACAAAGCCGGCATACAGCGAAGATAGATTTAACGAGGTTGTTAAAGAAGTAAAAAGCATGCTAGGTATGGTTGGTTTCTCAGATGAACAAGTTACTATTTTGCCAGCCTCAGGTTGGAAAGCCGATAATATCAAGGAAACTGGAGACAACCTATCGTGGTGGAAAGGAGATACCTTACTAGGCGCTTTGGATAAATTAAACCCACCATCTGGTTCAGCTGACGCAAGCGTAAGAATCCCAATTCAGGACGTTTACAAAATATCAGGTATAGGTGCTGTCCCTGTTGGGCGCGTAGAAACCGGAACTATTAAGGCAGGTACAAAATTAATTTTCAAACCTTCAGCTCACCCTGGTGGTAAAGTTGGAGAAGTCAAATCTGTTGAAATGCACCATGCAGAAGTTCCATCTGCAGGTCCTGGAGCTAACATAGGATTTAATTGTAGAGGAATTTCACACACTGACATTCGAAGAGGTGACGTAGGAGGGCCTGAAAACGACCCACCTACTGTTGCTCGTGCATTCAAAGCTCAAGTTATGATTCTTGATCACCCTAACGTGATTACTGAAGGGTACACTCCTGTATTCCACTGCCATACTGCTCAAGTTGCATGTACATTCGACAAACTTCTTGCAAAAATGGATCCAAGGACTGGTCAAGTCACTGAAGAAAATCCAGACTTCCTGAAAAAAGGAGATGCAGCTATGGTTCTTATCAAGCCAACCAAACCTTTGGCTATTGAAGAACAAGCTAAATTCAAACCTTTAGCAAGATTTGCAATTAGAGACATGGGAGCTACCGTAGCTGCCGGTATGTGCCTAAAAATAGAAGAACACTGGGATTGAGTAGATAATTAATGGCTCCAAAGAAGGCATCTAGCAGAGCTTGTATTTCGTTGCATTCTTTGAGCTATGACATTGTTGATAGTGTTTGTGAACAGATCAAGACCATTTCAGACAGAACTGGAGTTGGAATGACTGGGCCAATACCATTGCCTACCAAAAAGTTGAAGGTACCTGTAAGGAAATCGCCAGACGGTGAAGGATCTGAAACTTGGGATAGATGGGAAGCCAGACTCCACAAAAGATTGATCTACATTGACGCTGATGAAAGAGCTATGAGGCAATTGATGAGAATTCAAATTCCTGACGGCGTTAAAATTTCTATCCAAATTCAAACTTAGATATAAGAAGAAGCTATCATACAAAACAAAGTTGCTGATGAGTATATTGGCAACCAAGAGTAGCGTGCAACTTCAATAATTGAATTAGCCGCCGCACTAATCTTGTCTTGCTTACCTTGACCCATTATCTCAACACCGTCAACATAAACTGTACCCATCGCAGATTCTGCATCTGAAATATCTGCTATAGCTTCATCAAGAACTTGATTTGCTGAAGGTAAAAGGCCGTCGGAATCAGATAAAGGATTGAAACCTCCGGGTTTAATATTCACAAAGTGATTGTCTGTTGTTGAAATTAACAAATTATCTACCTTTCCTTTTAACTTATTTTGTAACTCATCATTCATTCCCGGTCCTAAACCATTAGCATCCCAAAGTAAAATACCTGTCAACTCTTTTACACCATTAACTTGATTTTCAAAGACTGCAGCCCTAACTCCACCGGGGCCAATGCCTCTCCCTAAATTTTCACCGGGAATATGTGAAAATCCCACTCTTAATGTGTTGTAATCTAACTCACGGCTTTCAGAGATAGCTTCGGCTGCATGTTTTTCAAGTAAAGAACCTTCCTTTGAACCTGCTGCTAATGGAGGCCTACCCCATCCTTCTTGATTGTGCAAGTCAATTACTATGCGTTCTCCCCTAGTATCTAAAGTGGAACTTTCAAGACGTGCTGATAGTTCAGGTAAAATATCATCACTGTCACCTGGTCTGGCAAAAATAATACTACCTTCTCCAAGATTCAAAACATGTGCTGAAGGAGTATTGCCTTTACTAACTAAAGCTCGAGATTTCTTCGAATACTTAGCATCTTTTGATGCTTCAACCATTGCCTTAGCAATTCTTGTAATATCTTCATCTCTTAGAGGATTATGATCATTGGTAGAGGACCCGTGAAATGCAAAACCTAATCCTGGTAAGCTTGGCTCAATTTTAACAGGAAGATTTGAACCGCCTAAGTCACCGAGAGGGCCTGGATGAACACCAGGAACTGCGAAAAACGCAGCTGGCTCATCATTTTTCTTAATTGATATCCAACTATTTCTAGTTTCAACTACTTGACATATTTCTCGTATAGCTTCCGTTAATCTACGACCATCGCCTGTAGAAAAATGATCAATAAAAGCCGCCATGTGTCTTGTTCCGCTTACACCTACTGCTTTTTTGTAAGGCGAATCAACTAAGAAAAGATAAAAATGACTTGCAAAAACAAGAGAAACAGTTGCTAAAAGCCCAAAATTAAATGATGATGGGGAATCATCATACCAGAAAAAAAAGATACTGATAAATGGAGAAAATAAAGACAATGGTAAAGCCACTCTAGCCGGAGCACTTCCGTGTGTCCTCAATGTCAAATACCATAATCCTCCCATGCATCCAAAACCGAAAGCCAAACCCTCGTTAGCTAAATCATAAGAATATCCTATGAATGTTGTAATAATCATCAAAACTGAACCTGTGGCTCCAGCTTGAAGACCATATCTGAAAGGGTATCTTCCATCCCAGAGCCAAGAAATGTTAGTAACCAAATAAGAAGTTAAGAGTACTGGAATAGAGAAGGTAATCATACTGAAAACTGAATAATCTATGTTGGTTTCTGCTCTGCCTAACCAAAGGATACCGCTGAAAACCAATAAAGAGGTAGTAGAGAAAAATAGTATAAAACTAAACAGGCTAGTGGGTGTGTGGTAAAGAAAAGCTGATAATCTTGCAGGCGGCGGACTTATTTTATCTACTTTTAACTCAGGAGCCATTATTTTGAATGAATTGCGTTAGTTAAAACCGTCATTTCCTCTTTAAGGCTTTGAGAAGTTTCAACAAATGTACCTGTGACAACTATATCTGCACCTGCTGCGACAACCTTGCGCGCTGATTCTGGAGTACGTATTCCTCCACCAACAATTAGCGTAACATCTATTGATTCTCTTACTGCTTTGATAATATTTTCAGGAACTGGTTCAGAGGCTCCAGAACCTGCCTCGAGGTAAATATATTTCATACCTAAATATTGTCCTGCTAGAGCATGAGAAACCACTAAATCTGGCTGATCTCTTGGTAATGGTTGTGCCTGACCAACTCTTCCTGCGGTCATACCTGGGGCAACAACAAGATAAGCCATTGAGAGAGGTTCAAGACCTGTTTTTTTTACCCACGGAGCACTGGCTATTTGCTCCCCCACTAGAAATTGCCGACTTTCACTATTAAGAAGTGACATGAAAAAAATTGCATCTGCCTTTCCAGAAACTGATGAAGCGTGCGTTGGAAATAAAATTACAGGCATATGTGTAGTTTCTTTAATTGTTGCTACTGCTAAATCCACGTTTTCAAGACTTAGATCTGTAGAACCTCCGACCATAAAACCATCTGTGCCTGCTTCAGCTGTTTGCGTAGCTAAAGTTATCAGGTCTTCTGCACTAGTTTTTCCTGGATCTAAAAGCGTAAAATGCAACGGGCGCTCATTTCTTCGGCTGGCGATGTAATCTTGGACTTTCAACTCGTTAGCAATTAAAGTATCCCATTAAAAGAACAACCCATGATATTTCGCTTAAACTAATCCCATTCCATGTCAAAATCCATCTCTTCATCTTCTTCATCAGAAGACTGTGAAGGAACTGCTGCCACCACTGGCTCGGCTGCTACAGCTACAGGTTCTGCTGCTGCCACTACTGGCTCCGCTGCTACTGCTACAGGTTCTGCTGCTGCCACTACCGGCTCCGCTGCTACTGCTACAGGTTCTGCTGCTGCCACTACCGGCTCCGCTGCTACTGCTACAGGTTCTGCTACTGGTTCGGTCGTTAACGGATTTAGAACTACATTTTCTAAAGCTTCTGCTATTTTATCAGCTGATGGAAAAGATGGCAATCGACTTCCTGGTAAAAATTTAGTACCCATCTGAGGAACCATCTCCCCTCGAAGTCTCAAAACTGTATTTTTATTTATCTGAATATATGAATCAGAATAATCGCCACTTCCGACAGAATTAGGATAAATCACAAACTCCCTTTTATGACGAACAGTTTTAGCAGGTCTTGGAGGCAATTTAACATCTGTCGTTGAAAATTCTTCAGGAATGTCTGTAAGCCCTACTGTTGATGGTAAAGCTGTGTAAAATTGAGGTTCATCTTGGGCAGGTTTGTTCTTTGGACGACGGCGTCTTTTCCTTGACTTCTTAGGCGATGTTGCAATAAAATAAGATAATATTGATAGAGAAACCATACACAAGACTGCCCCTGTGATGTTACTGATTATTTTTCCAGCTATCAAAAAGAAAACAATGAAAAGAATTAACAAAACTAAAGAAAGTTGAACTCCAACCGAACCAAAACTTAAACCGCCTTTATTTGATTTTTTAGATTTGCGCTTTCTCCTATTTCTTTGATTAAGTGCCATCTGGATAACTAGTCAAAGTAGATAGAGTATAAGGATTTACCTGAAGGAAAGTCTTTTTGTATTGATGTCCTACGCAACTAAAATGATTAAAGTTGAATGTAATGGAGGCGTACATGAATTTTCATCAGAAACAACTGTTGGAAAAGTTATCAAAAAAGTGTATGGAAAAAAATCCGGTGCAATTGCTGCTTTAGTTAATGATGAAGAAAAAGATTTATCACATTTGTTATTGAATGATTGCAAAGTTGAATTAATAGACGCTAGCTCAAAAGAAGGGGCATACATAATGAAACATTCTTGTGCCCACCTCCTGGCTCAAGCTGTCACTGAACTGTTTCCTAATGCAAAACCCACAATAGGCCCTCCAATCGACGAGGGATTCTATTATGATTTTTACATGGATCCCATCGACGAAAATGACTTGAGAAAAATAGAAAAGTTGATGAAAAAAATAATCAAACAAAACATACCAATTCAAAGGGAGGAACACAATAATGAAACTTTGAGAGAAATGTTTTCAGATAATCCATTCAAAATTGAAATAATGGATGAAAAAATCGGAGAAGAGGTTGGTTCATCCGCGTATCGGCAAGGTAAATTTGTTGATTTATGCAGAGGTCCACACGTAGAGAGTACTGGAAAATTGAAGTGGTTTAAGCTGACAAATACAAGTCAGGCATTTTGGAGAGCCGATTCCTCAAAGGAAACTCTTGTACGTATTTATGGAATGTGCTACGCATCCAATGAAGAACTACAACAAAGGGAAGCTTTACTTCGTGAAGCTGCAAAAAGAAACCATCGAAAATTAGGAAAAGAATTGCAATTATTTCATATCGATGAAATGGTTGGACAAGGGCTTATTCTTTGGACTCCTCGTGGAACAATTATAAGAAATGAATTGCAAAAATTCATTTCTGAACATTTAACTCGCCAAGGATACCAGCAAATACATACGCCCCATATTGGAAAACTTGATCTTTACAAAACCTCAGGGCATTTCCCATACTATCAAGAAAGTCAATATCCACCTATCATAAAGCGTGATACACTACATAAATTATCTGAAGAAGGATGCTCTTGTGGAGAATTATCAAATCTATTGTCTGAGGGAGATATTGATGGATATATGCTAAAACCTATGAACTGTCCGCACCACATTAGGATATTCGCTAGTCAACCAAGATCGTATAGAGATCTTCCACTAAGATTAGCTGAATTCGGAACTGTTTACCGTTGGGAACAATCTGGTGAAATTTCGGGAATGACTCGTGTAAGAGGATTTACTCAAGACGATGCACACTTATTCGTAACCGAAGATCAAATTGAAAATGAACTATTAGGATGTATAGAATTAGTTAAGGTAATTTTTGGAACTCTGGGAATGAAAGATTATCGAGTTAGAATCGGACTTCGTGACCCAAATTCTGACAAATATGTTGGGAACTCTGAAAAATGGGACCGAGCGGAAGCGGCGTGCCGAAATGCAGCTACCTCACTTGGTGTTAATTTTGAAGAGGAGGAAGGCGAAGCCGCGTTTTATGGTCCAAAAATTGACTTTGTAGTGAAAGATGTTTTGGGTAGAGAATGGCAGTTAGGAACTGTTCAAGTTGACTATAACCTACCAGAGAGATTCAAACTTGCCTATACCGGTTCCGATGGAGAAAAGCACCAACCCGTAATGATTCATCGAGCACCCTTTGGATCTATGGAAAGATTTTGCGGAGTTCTTATTGAGCACTTTAATGGAATGTTTCCAACTTGGCTTTCGCCTACACAAGTACACATTCTAACAATTTCTGAAAAACACGAGGCTTATGCTCTGGAAATAGCTAAATCATTAAAAAAATTAAACATTCGTATAGAAATTGACACTGGAGATGACACTATTGGGAAAAAACTTCGTAATCACAGGAGTATGCGACCTGCATATCTTATGATTCTTGGAGATGAAGAATGTGATAATGGGACTGTCTCATATTTAGGTCCTGATAGAGAACAAAAAAATGGCATTTCTCTAAAAACATTTATATCAAATATAACTTCAGAAATAAGTTCAAAAAAATAAGAATATTAAGCCTAATGGCGCCGAGGGAGGGATTTGAACCCCCGAGGGAAATTTCCCACCGGCTTTCAAGGCCGGCGCTATACCGGGCTAAGCGACCTCGGCTTCATAAAAAAAGAGATCAACCCAATTATATTTGGGCTGACCATTTTTGACTCTTTAAGTAAATCGAATTTACTTTCGACCGCGAGCCATCTCGGACCTAGCTACATCTCCATCCTTGTCAATGTAGTATAGGAATTTATCTTCTCTTGTGACACCTGCGTCTGCGACTTTTTCTGGTCCGCCACCGGTTTTCTTACCGCCGCGTGCCATTTTTGTTCGCCATACGTGACCGTCTTTTCCTAAGTAGTATAGGTAGCCTGCTTCTTTTGTTACTCCTGTCTTGTTAACTTTTTCAGCCATAGTTTAACACCATTTGTCGAGAAAGTGCAGTGTATATATACTTATCCTGTAAACATCGTCGATAAAATGTAGATAGATATGTTTATAATGAAGGCGCTAAAATAACAACTATGGACATGTCCACAGAATTTAGCAACGAAATGTTAATGGACTACTTTGTATCAATGCTTCTCGTAGGCATTGGAGTAGCTCTAATTGCTACTGGTTTATTCACATCGTACTTTGGTGCTGGAAAATCTCAGAAAATAGGCTTTGGTCTATTATTTTTAGGAATAGCAATAATAGCTTACTTTGTAGTAGGATATCCGCTTGAAGAAGAGACCTTAATTGAAGCCTTAGTTTCAGGAATTGCCGCTCTTGCTGGAATGATTCTTGGCATATTTATCATTCTATTTGTTCTTATGAAAGTAGATACAGTAGATGATTTAGAAGATTTAGATTTAGAAGACCTAGAAGACTTAGATTTAGATGAAGAACTTAAGAAATTAGAAAAAGAGTTAAATGCTGAATCAAATGATTCTGCGGAGGAGGAAGAATAAATGGCTGAAACATCCGATATTGCAATTTCCATGTTGATGGTGGGTGCATCACTGTCAATGCTACTAATGGGGCTCTTAATATCGTACTATGGAAGCAGCAAGACCAGAAATGTTGGATTAATATTTCTAATAGTCGGCGCCGCTCTAATATATTACGTAACTACTATGGCATATGATACTGTTGTATTCATGAATTCTATCCTTGCATTCATAGGTGGAATGATCGGCGGAATCGTAGGAATTGTTATTTTCTTAATTGCAATAATTAAATCGTAATTTATCAACATTACTCTAAAATAGAATAGTGATGCCTAAGCTCTGTGAAGTCGGAAGACAATCTTTGGGACACGGGTAAAGACGACGATGCGGCAAGTTCAGCTAGCGACGATAATTCAACCCTAGATTTATCTGAAATTTCACCAGAAAAAAATGATGAAGAGATAAATCTTGAACTGCCTAAAGAAATTGAGGAAAAAGACGAAGATTGGGCAATTCCTATAGCTGAAGATGTCGAAGGCTTAAATCTGAAAGCAATTGGAGTAGTGGGGACAGTTGTTATTCTTCTACTAACTGGAACTATTTTTGTATTGTTAAATGAAACTAGTACTGAAATTGATGTACCTAATGAAAAATATGATGAACAAATAAACTATAATGTAAACGGATTTCTGAATTTTGATAGTAACTTGGATGTGCCTATTCCATTCGGATTTTTCGACGAAGATATTGTTATTAATAACTTAGATGTTACTTTTCAAGGCGACTTGACGCTAGGTATTGACGGGCCAAAGCATATTATCAAAACTGGCCACGGTGAGACTAAAAGTTCTGTTTTTCGCAAATATATTGAGCAAAACCTAGATGACGTAGATGGAACTATCACAGAAGAAGGATCTGAACCAGCTGAACTAAAAAATTCTAAGATTATTAGTAAACAGGACCAATACGTAGACAGCAGCTCGCTGAATATAATAAGATCAGATATCGAATCAAATGCCTCAACCGCAAAGATATCTGGAATAGGTCAGAGATGGGCATGGCAGAGTGCGACTGATTGGATACCTCGTCAACACAGTAGCGGGATACTACCGCACGGAAATGCTTACATTGGAAAAACCTTAACAGAAGGCGATAGTGGAACATTATATGAGAGTGGCATTCAATTTACTACAAAAGTAACCGAAGGCAAAAAGATAAAAGATTATGAAACTGTAAAAATACAAGTGATGACGTCTTATATCTCTGACTCTTTACTTGGTTATGAGTATCAATACAGCTATACATTTTCTTTTTACATGTCCGACAAAAGTAGTTTGCCCCTGAAATTTGAAATGAGACTAACATCAGAAGCTAAGTCTCCCGGAGCTCAACTATATTCAATTGATTTGAAATATACTGCTACTGCTCAGGACATATTTGAAGGAAACGAATTTGTACCTACAAAAAATTACGAATCTATTTCATCAAACAGTCAAGGTGAGTTCTTGGATTGGGACGAAGGTGCACCTGCATTTGGCACATCCTGTGATGTTAATTCACAATTAAATGATAACTTTAACCTTCAAACAGGAATCAGCGCAGCTAGGAGTAATTTTTCTTCATTTGATAATTATATTAGAGATCAAGAAGCAAAAAAAGAGAACGCTTTTGTGATTGAAGCCAATTACAGTGCTAGTGATGGATACAGGTGGAATTTTACAATGGCACATAGTAATGAGCAGTCCGAAAAAGTTGACGGATGGAATTTAGATTATCGTAAAAACAAAGACAATAACTCTGTTTTTGTCAATGGTACTGAAGAAGAATTAGATAATCCAATTCTAAAAATGGAAGAAATAAGAACTCCATTAACTGTTTGTTCAGCTGAAAGTATAATGACAAGCTTCGATGAAATTGCTAATTGGGCTGTTGATAAAAATACTAACAATGTTAATTATGAGACAACAACTTTAATTTTAGGTCAAAATTTAATATCTGAACAAAGTTTGTCATCACCTACTTCAATATTAGATTTTGGAAATTTAGATCTTATCAGTGTAATCGCAGATTTAAACTCCGGTAATTTAAATTTTAATGATTATTCAAATAACATTGATGTAGATACAGCTGGAAGTTATGCTTATTTTCTAGACCGAAACGGTGGAAGTGATTCCCTGGGTTATGACTATCAAGAGGTGGCTGGAATCGATGCAAAAAACGGGCTTGTGATGTTTAATTTGCAGTCTCGAAGCGCGCTCTAACCAATATAATTGACATCAACTCTTTCTTCAACTTCAGATTCGTTTTCTTTCAATTGACTTGTGATATTGTCAACTTGTTTGGCTCTTTTTTCGAGCTCTTCTAAATCTATTTCAATACCTAGTAATTTCTGAAGTGATTTCAAAACTACACTTGCGGATTTAGGATCAACCATGTAACCGCTTGTTTCTCCCATTAAGCATCCACCTTGAATACCCTGAAGCTTACCTAAGCCTAGCAATAAGCCTGAAGCTCCGACTATTCCAGCTCCCGGCTCCCCTTCTATAAATTCAACACCTGCAGATTTAAACAAGGTAACCATTTCTTCGGATGTAGCTGCACCTAACACTCGAGGCTCTGGGACTAACTTCCCTAGGCCATAACCGCCAAGTGTGTAAATACTAGATACGCCCATTTCTTTAACTAATGAAATTAACTGATTACATAACTCATATTGACCTGAGGAGTCCATTCCTTGATATTCTCCAACCAAGAACAGTAAATCTCTATTTTTTCCCTTGCCTTTATGATAATAAAGTTCGTTGTTAACTAATTTAACAACACCATCGTCGTCAATTAGAACTTGAGGTGGGAAATGGGAAGAATATATCTCTGTACACTTCTTAGCTTTAAGTTCTTCAATTAAGTGCATTGCAGCTAATTTACCTACATTACCAACTCCTGGTAAACCTTCAAGAAGTATTGCGTCTTTTAATTTAATTTCCTTAATTTTGACTATTTCAGTAAAACTCAATTAAATTTCTCCTTCAACATTCTTCGGTATTTACCATACTTATCCTCCGGTGAAAATTTAGGAGGTAGAGGATTAGAGGTTTGACTTTGACATCCTGCACAAAATTTTTCTAATGTAAATATACCGCAGCTTTTACACTGGTAGATTGAAGATCGCATTATGCCCTCTCAAAAGAACCTATACCACCCTCTTTCTTGAGGATATTCAAAACCATATCAACTGCAGATTTTAGCTCTTCTTCTGCCTGTTTATAATTAGGAGCCTTAACCTGTACTCGATAATTTGGAGCACCATCAGAGGTGATAGTTAATTTGCTATCATCATGGATTGCTTGTGGACCCATCAATGACGCTTTAATGCCTTCAACGCCATCTTCCTTATCTGATGTTAAGCTTAGCATACCTCCAATTGTAACAAATGGTGGCGTAACATTTTCAATTCCCACTTTAATAAATTCAGAAACCCACTTACCTTTCCAAGCTTTCTTGAAGCCTTCGCTGTTTATGACCGATTCTTCAAATGCTCTGTATAGACTTTCATAATTATTTACTAAATCATCTCTAACTTCCTTACGTAAGTCGTCGTAGTTTAATTTTGTATTTTTTGCTACAAGTTCAAGCAATTTAGATGCTCGTTGCTCATTTTTCCACTCTCTAATTTTTTCTTTTTTCCTGTGGCCTGAAACCTGTCTAACAGAAGCGTCGATAACCTTGCTGCCTTTCTTTACCTTTGTAACTTTGGCAACAACCATTTGGCCTTCGCGAATAAAGTCACGAATATACTTTACCCAACCTGATGCTACTTCTGAAATGTGAACAAAAGCTTTCTGATCTGGAAATTCTAGTAAGTCTAAAGTTGCCCCGAAATCTTTTACTTCAATAACACGTCCAATAATGTAGTCGCCGTCTTCAGGTACGTCCAAAGGACTCACTCAAGCTCCTCTAAAATTTCTCCAAGAATTTTTGCTTTTCCTCCAGTAGGAAGAGCTATTGTTGAACCTGTAACTGGATCTTTAATTACGGTATCACACTTATCAAAAATCACAACCGTGTAATCACTGTCTGGACTTTTTACTTTAAGAAATTTACTTTTTGCCATATTTACTCCGTTAACTCAAACTTTTTTGCTCTAAAATTTTTCTTATGATGTGCTTTACCGGTCTCAGTACATCTATATCTAACATAAACTCTCTTTGTAGGCTTCTCACGCCCTTCCGGTTTGGGCCTAGGAAAACCACCGTATCCTGATGTTACACTTCTGAACTTCCTTTGCCCTCTTGCCAATTCAGAAGCTCTTTTCTTCTTAACTACTTCAATTTCATGAAGTGTATGCTTTTTTGCATAAGGGCTGTACATCTTAACTTTTCGTGGTATTTTCATGATACCTTAGTCCTCAGGAAACGCTCCGAGCCAAAGGGTTTAATAAAGCTAATCCAAAAAATCAATTCAATGCTTTGATTTCTTTGTGCTTAAATCCAAAAAGAGCTTGCATCAATGCTAAAGGAAGCTTAAACCAAAAATTTCTAGTTGCTTTACCTTTGTATTCTCCCCTTGTCAAATCCGCCAACATACCAAAAAGAGCTGGTGTCTTACCTAGAGCAAAACCAACTTTCATGAAAAATGGCTTGTAAATTTTATGCTTTGTGGTAGCTGCCCTATACATATCTCTGCTGTAATGCGAGCGCCAATATTGCTCAAATAAAGTAGGATCTCCTTTAGAGATGGCTTTAGCTGCAAGCCTCCCGCCCAATGCACAGTGATTAAGTCCCTCGCCATGTATGGGGTTTACATGACCTGCTGCGTCACCGCACAAAACCCAATTAGAACCAGAGACGGGCTCATCGAACAGTTTAGGATCATTATATGAAGGAATGACTGAACCAAATTTTTTACAATCTACAACTTCCCCAGTCTCTTTTAGCTTCCACTTTCCATTACGTACAAATTCTCCTGGCCACCTTTCTGCAAGTAGCTTGTCTAGAGCTTCGCGCATGCCTGGAGTACCGGAATTGTAACAATAACCTATATTGTAATGGTCACTTTTGGGAAAAACCCAAAGATAACCCTCTTCGCCAGGTATAGCTCCTACTATAAATTCCACATCATTTTCATCAGGCTTGATTCCCAAATAATAACCTGCAGCTGCAAAAAGATGCTCACGAGGGATTCTTTCCATAAAATACTTTCGGGTAAAACCATTAACTCCATCTGCTCCAATTATATATTTAGCTTTATATCTTCCATTAATTGACCAAACATTATCAACTAATTCTAGCGATTTAACTCTTTCAATTACGTGCCCAGCACCTGCTTCTTTAGCTCTGTTAAATAAATAAAAATCCCAGTCATCTCTTCTGATTAATTTCCCCTTATTGACTGGAATCTTCAATTTTGTTTTACCATAAGAAAAAGAAATCGATGTC
This sequence comes from Thermoplasmatota archaeon, assembly GCA_036148495.1. Taxonomy (GTDB): domain Archaea; phylum Thermoplasmatota; class Poseidoniia; order MGIII; family CG-Epi1; genus CG-Epi1. The sequence goes on from JAYYHK010000093.1 coordinate 27,225, forward strand.
ATCTCACATTCTATTGCTTCGTCCGGTGCGTCCATCCATTCTATTCCTTTAACAGGTAAACCTCCACCACAAGCTTTCCTTCTGGGGTGCGCGTGATCAAATAATAGAACTGACATACCCCTTTCAGCAGCCTCACGAGCTGCTGAGGAACCTGCTGGACCTCCACCTACAACTGCAACATCTACAATTTCCACAATATACTATCTCGAATGCTCTAAATTAAGGTTTACGACTCCGTTTGAATTTTGGAATAAAGTAATTGGCTTTTATTTCCTTCAATAGAATTGAAAATACAACCCTGAATGATTAAATCTTTTTGACCTAATCTTGAAACTACATAAATTACTCTAGGCTCTTCAAAGTCTAGAATAGAGAATAAAGAATCGTCTAAGTTTAAGAGATTTAATGATGCTGTACCGTTACTATGAACGTCAAATGATTTAAAATCAAAGCCTCTCCCTTCAATAAATATTCTATGTGTACTGCCTAAAAAACTAAAAAGTGGCATTTCATCTCCAAGATTTACTGAAGCCATAATATCTTACTTTATCTGTATTTATAGAACTTATGATAATTTTAAGTGAGAATTAATTTTAATAAAAGCTGGACCCCACTTAAAAATTGACATTATTTCTTCCGCGTGTAAATTTTGTCCACAAATTAACAAGGCTGAAGCAATCGCCTCTGCGGTTGTTAATTTACCTGCCTTACCCGAATTTACAGGATTAGCTGGAATAACTGAAGGTAATGATCTGGGTTCTAATCCCATTAATCTTAATCGAGAAAATGTTTCTGGAGCTTTATTCCAAGAACAATCAACTCCTATAATTCCTCCCACTTCTGCAAGAGGAATATCCTCATTACTAAGCTCATTGCTAGAGAACGGATCTAAAACTATTCCCATCGGAGGCAATGTTTTAAAACTTGAATGATTGTCGGAAAGATTAAATTTTTCTAACCTTTTTGCAGTGCATTTTTTAGGATCATCTTGATCAAAACAGAGAATTCTAATGCTATAAGACATGTAATGAAAAATCAACTGGTAAGGAAGACATGGTTAAACTCCCCAGACTTATGAAGTCTGCCTTTTTAGCATAGCTTGCTATATTTTCAATAGTAACGCCGCCTGAAATTTCTATTTCTATATCAGATATCTCTCTCAATTTTCTGATTGTGGCTGTTGCTTCATCAGGAGAGAAATTATCGAGCATGACTCTGTCAGCCCCGTTTTTAGCTATTTCAATTGCTTGCTGTTCATTATCAGCCTCAACCTCAACCATTAAATTTGGATATTTGCTCCTAGAAATTTCAATTGATTTTTTAATGTTTTTGGACAACTTAAGATGATTATCCTTTATGAGTATTGCATCATCTAGCCGCATGCGATGAGTTGCTCCACCCCCGTGAACCACAGCCCTTTTTTCTATATCTCTGAGTCCTGGAAGAGTTTTCCTTGTAGCTAAAATTTCTACGTTAGGATTTACTTTCTTTGCTATTCTTACTATTTTATTAGTATGAGTTGAAATTCCGCTAAGATGACTTAATATGTTTAACAAAAGGCGTTCTGTTGCTAAAATATCATGAGATTTACCTTCTAATGAAAAAATTAAAGGAGAAACGATTGTATCTCCATCTTCGTATTCTGTTGTAAAATTTATGGAATGCTGTTTAAGAAGCATTTTGCAGATACGTAAGCCCGAGATTACACCTGGACCTCCAGTTACTTTGGCATTGCAGAACTCATTATTTACTACTGCTAGTGATGTAACGTCACCTTTACCCAAATCCTCTGCTAACCACTCGACTAGTTTTTCTTGCATTACGTCTAATGCTTAGAATGTTGTTTTAAGCTCTTCTACGTAAAACTACTAAAGTAGTTAATGCCAGTAGTGAAGCAACCAGTCCAAAGCCTGGTGTTGAATCGCCGTCGTCCGATTCAATTTCTTCAACTTCGACTTCTCCGCCACCAGAAGTTTCTTTGACTTCTATGTTAGCGGTAAAATCAGGACTTGTGTATTCACTACCATCTGCTGAAGTTACAACTACTTGGAAAGTATAATCTCTTCCAGAAAGAGCTGCTGCATCCGGAGATAGAGTGATTGTCAAAGCCTGTGTTTGACCTCGTCCTATTTGCATTGTATCCGCACCTAACGACGCCCAACTTGGTGCGTTAGTCATTGTTAAGTTCAGTGTATCTATTCCATTACCATTATTTGTAACGTTTAACTTAAGTAAAATTTGAGTTTCCTGCGTAACTGAGACTGCACCATCAGAACCGCTAACATGATCTAAACCTATGTCATAAACTTGCGACGACATTACCGAAACTGTACTATTTGCTGTAGATACTCCATCTGAGGAAACTACAGTTACTACAATATCACCGCTGCTTGCACCTGCGTCACGATCTGAAGGAATTGAAACTGTCAAAGTAAACTGAGAAACACTAACTGCATTAATTGAGCTCACATTTTGACTCAATACTGGGTTCCAAACTGCAGGCCCGGATACTGAAAGGATGTAGTTATCTTGTCCGTTTCCTGTGTTAGTTATATTAAATATGAAATCAACATCTTCTCCAGGCTTATTCTCTTTAGAATCTGAATCCACTGAAAGAGTAACTCCGTAGTGCTGGTCGACTACTGCTGTAAATTCTTGAGAAGCTGTCTGTGAGCTATCTCCATTACTAGCTGCACTCATTGAAAATGTAGCGGTACTACCAGCTAGTGCGTCACCTGGGACACTTAGTACTACATCGAATTCATAAAATCCATTCCAACTAATTGAATCTGTAACCATTGGGCCTGATGTATCTACGTTAAGATTCCAACCTGATGGAACTCCCTGGCTGTCCCAATTGATTGTAAAATCATCATCAGTATTACCAAGATTAGTTACTCTAACGGTCCAACCGGCTAAAGATGCGCCTGCACTCAAATCTACTGTTCTGCTACCTGCACCGTCAATCTTAATGCCGAACATTTCAGATGCTGAAACTGGAATACTCATCATACCAAACGGTTGGAAATAAGGAAATCCAAGGGGATCGCTAGGATCGGTACCGGATGCTTGAAAATCAAGAACTGCACTACCTGCTTTGACCTTACTACTTAGTGTTACTTTAATGTCCCAAATGTATGTCTGACCTGCAGAAAGCCCATTAAGAACTCCTCCTTGTAATGGGTCCCATGCTGGGTCTTCACTGGTTATGGTCCATCCACTTAATCCATTGAATGAGACAGTGATTGAGTCCATGATGTCTACCGCTTGAGTTCCTCCACCTGGAAGCTTCTCAACTGCTATGTTTTCTACCATAATTTGATAAGTATAATTACTACCAATGTCAAAAGTGTTTATTACTGGAGATGCTGGAAAATCTGCTTGATAAGCTATCCAATTTGAAACTACAATGACTGTGTCCGATACATCAAAAACTTGGCCGTCTGCAGTCACTTCGATATCCATGTGCACAGATTTAGACGGATCCACTTTAGCTCCAAATCCCACTACTACATCAACTGTGACTTGTGCTATTGCACTGGATTCCAATGAACCCAAATCTATTGAGCTCGTTGAATTTGAACCTGAATATGTAAAAGTTACATTATCAGCCATCCAACCTTCGTCATTGAATGAAGCATCCATCACGACAGAATCAAAATCTGAATCTCCATCATTTGTTAAGGTAACTACGAAGGAAGCTGTACCATTAACAGACGCAAATGAATACTCGTTGTGATCTGCTTCTACAACTATGTTCAGTGATGAATCTGCACTTGCAGGAATGAACACTATAGCTGATGCTAATAGTAATGTTATTGCGAAGACTGGCAGAAATTGCCGACTAAAGTTCATTTATTTAGCTCCTAAAGCCTGCGGCGCAACAGTAGTACAGCACCAATGGCTGCTATTGCTGGAAGGAATCCAAATCCTGGCAAACCACCTTCATCATCGTCAACTTCTTCAGTTGTAGGTCCTGATGTATCTGTTGACTTTTCAATAACTGTAACTGTGAAATCTCCAGTAGTTGAAGTTGTTGTTCCGTCAGACGATGTTGCTATTACTTGGAAAGGAGCCTGAGCTCCTGTGCTTCCTGAAACCGGAGCCATTACATCAATCGTAACTGTTGAAGATTGGCCTGGGCCAACGAGAACTGTATTTTGTGACAAGGTTACCCAAGAAGGGTTATTTGCTAAAGCCACACCAATGTTGTCGTTTCCATTACCATTATTGGTTACATTGAATTTCAGTTGCAATGCCATTCCTTCTTGAACAGAAGCTGCTGCCATAGAAGCGTTGTAATAGTATCCAGCACTAATATCGAAAACTTGATTTGAAGATAATTCAACTGATACCTTTGCTTCATAATCACAACCTGTGGTGTCGTCTCCACATGCTTCGGAGTATGCATGAACCATAGCAGTTCCGCTCTTGGCTGCCGCACTAGAATCTGCAGGTACTGTTAAGGTGAAAACAACTTGACCTGTTTGTCCTGAGGCAATTGTAGAGCTCATTTCAGATAAACTTGGCGTCCATGCTTGAGCACCCATTGTCATGTAGGATACTGTATCTTCTCCATTTCCATCGTTAGTAACAGTAACCGTGAAATCAGAGGATGCGCCAGGATCTGCACTATCTGTTGTTTTATCGACGGTCATTGAAATTCCATAACATTGAACTACAGTTGCACTAAACTCTTGCGACTGTGTTTGTGATGAATCTCCAACAGAGGTGACTGTCATTGAGA